>CAYMFU010000086.1:0-30796 GCA_964389805.1 uncultured Roseivirgaceae bacterium
AAAACGGAGAGGAAAAGGTCGTTAAAAAAACTTACAAAAGCCTGGATGAAATGAAAGAAGATTCTTCCATCGATGTTTTTAAGAAATCAGATGAAAATGGAAATATCACCATGAAACTTGGTGATGAAGGTTCCGGTGTAATGGTTATAAAAAGCGAGGATGGAGAGACTGTTGACATTCAGGTCGATGTATCATCTGAAGATATGGAATGGGTTCAGGCAGGTGAGGAAGATGGACATAAAATAATGACTTCAAAAGATGGAAACGTAATGATATTCAAAGGGGAAGAGGGTGAATCAGGACACTCATTCTCATTTATTACTGATGATGGCGATTCCAACCAGATCACCAAATCCTATAAAGTAAAAGTGATCAAGGATGGAGATCATCCTGACCATAAAATTCATGAATACGAAAATGTTTTTATTATAAAAGATGAAGATGGAAATATATCCATGAGCCAAGATGGGGATGATGATGTATTGGTATGGGTTGATGAGGCAGGACATAAAACCATCAAGAAGTCTTATCATGTTAAAAAGGGAAAAGCTGCTTTCTCGGAAGCAAGCATACAGCCTATTGCCACCAGTGAAGAGGAGTTCCGCGCATTTAACCTGTCAGGTATGCCGGAACTGGTATTAAAATCCATCAATTATTATCCCAATCCTAATCAGGGAGAGTTTACGCTGGCTTTTACGGGATCTAAAAAACCGGTAATTGTGCGAATACTTGATCTGAAAGGCAATATGAAAATGGAAGAAAATATTGAGGATTTCAGTGGAACCTTCAATCAGGTACTGAACGTGAAACATTTTGATAAGGGCACCTATCTTTTACAGATCTTCCAACAAGATAAAGTTTTAAATAGAAAATTAGTTTTAGAATAAGTAGTAAAATTTCTCATAACACAGTCCCGCTTTTTGCTGCCGGAAGGTAGTGAAGCGGGATTTTTTATTTTCCAGCTGCATGATATATTAAACATTGAATTATATTTGAATCTTAAAATAATGAAATGAAGCTGGAAAACAATCGATATAACATTCAAGGCATAGATATTGAGGAACTATGCAAGGAATTTGGCACTCCCGTTTATGTGTACGATGCGGATAAGATTTCCCATCAGGTAAATACCTTACGAAAAGCTTTCAGGGATGTTGACCTGAAGATCAAATACGCTATGAAAGCGTTGTCGAATGTATCCGTATTAAAATTGATGAATAAGCTGGGAACCGGTCTGGATGCGGTATCGATACAGGAAGCACATATTGGTCTTCGCGCTGGTTTCGAACCGAGCGATATTCTCTATTCTCCCAATTCTGTTTCTTTTGACGAAATTCAGGAGGCTGTGGAACTGGGACTAAGGATCAATATAGATAATATATCGATTTTGGAACAGTTCGGACATCATTATCACAATACTGTTCCTTGCTGTATACGGATAAATCCCCATATTATGGCAGGTGGGCATGCCAATATTTCCACCGGGCATATCGATTCCAAATTCGGAATATCAATATTGCAGATGCGGCATTTACAACGGGTAATAAAAACAAATAACATCCATGTTGAAGGACTGCACATGCATACTGGATCCGATATTCTGGATGCAGAGGTGTTTATCCAAGGGGCGAACATACTTTTTGATGCTGCCCGTGAATTTCAAAACCTCAAATATATTGATTTTGGCAGCGGATTTAAGGTTGCTTACCGTGAAGGCGATGTTACAACGGACATAAAAGCACTTGGAAAAAGATTGAGTAAATCTTTTAACAATTTTTGCCAGGAATATGGCAAAGAACTTGAAATCTGGTTTGAGCCTGGAAAATTCCTGGTCAGTGAGGGTGGATTTCTTTTCGCCAAAGCCAATGTAATTAAAACTACGCCTGCAACTGTTTTTGTTGGAGTGGATTCAGGAATGAACCACCTGATAAGGCCCATGATGTATAATTCCTACCATGATATGCTGAATATCAGTAATCCAAAAGGAACTTTTCGTGTATATTCTGTGGTGGGTTATATCTGCGAAACGGATACCCTTGGTTCAGACAGGAAATTAAATGAAGTGAGGGAAGGTGATATAATAGGTATACGGAATGCCGGAGCATATGCGTTTACGATGTCCTCCAATTACAATTCCAGGCTACGGCCTGCGGAAGTTTTGGTTATTGATGGCCAGGCAAAATTGATAAGGAACAGGGAGACTTTGGATGATATTTTTCGAAATATGATCGAGATCGATATCTGATATTTTAGCTTTCAACCCAATTGATCAAAATGACCTTTTCTCATCAATTAAATCGTGCATTGAAAAGTGGTAAAAGCCTCAATCCCTTGCGATTTGAGGCCACATAGTTCAAAATTCCTATCTGAACACCGTTTATTTTATTAACATAATTAAAGGCCCCGATTGATACTCCATTGAGGTTTCCTTTGATATGATTGAAGGCACTGATAGAGAGTCCTTTTAATTCTCCCTCTTCGATCCGGAAATAGGCTGGGGCGATGGCCATACCGGTTACATCTTCACCACCTACAGCAAGGGCAATATTCAGTCCCTTGACCTCTGGTGCACCTACTCCCAGAATTGCAGCATTGATACCAGTCAGTGATCCACCAGATCCAACAGCCAGTCCGGCAAGATTTATTCCGGTAACCGACTCTCCAGCCCCAACAGCGAGACCAGCTAGTGATATTCCCGTTAAGTTTTCTCCGCTACCCACCGCAAGGATACTGGCACTGATTCCTTTCACCTCCTCTCCTGCCCCGACGACAAGGCCGCCTATGTTTAATCCATATACATTTTCGCCAGCTCCGACTACCAGTCCTGCCAGGTTAATACCTTCAATAGAATTTCCAGCACCAACCACCAGAACAGAGAAATTTATTCCTCTCACATCATTACCAGCACCAACAGCTAGTCCGCCAACATTGAGACCATACAGGTTATCCCCTGCTCCGACAGCCAAACCAGCCAGGTTTACACCAGCTACACTTTTGCCAGCCCCAACCGCAAGACCAGCTATATTCAGACCGGTAAGTTTTTTTCCTGCTCCTACACCAAAAATCCCTACGGAAAGGCCATTTCTATAGGCAGTACCTGCTGCCATAGGAACGCCTATTCCAATTCCATTAAAAGTACCTGTATGATCGTCAAAATCCTTATTGAACCATACCGTAAAATTAATTCCATTGATCTTTTCAATATTTTTGTCTATAAAATTGAAACGGAGTCCATCAAATCTTGTCGAATTGCCAAAACCCAATCCCCAGTTTTTTTTCGGGATACCTACACCTTGTCCATATACATTCAGGGAAAGAACAGACAGAATTAGTACCGCAATGCGTTTAAAAAATTTCATGACCATGCTTTTGTTTATATATCAGACTTAATATTATGGATTCGGGTTGCATATAAGTGCAAGTATATTTCATTTTTTGTGTTTTCATGTAATTGCAGGATCATAATGTATAATTTTGCAATCTCTTGGTTTTTAACTTAGTGGAATATATCAAGCCCATATCGTTTATTAATGATTTGCCGGAAGTTCCGATAATAGATGTACGATCTCCAGTAGAATTTGACAAGGGACATATCACAGGTGCCTTGAATATTCCCTTATTTACAGATGATGAAAGATCCCGGATCGGTTCATTGTATAAGCAGAAGGGGCGTATTCCGGCTATTCAGAAAGGACTCGAATTTGTGGGACCTAAAATGAAGGACATGGCCGAAGGGGCTAAATCACTTGCTGTAGGCGAACGCCTGAAAGTATATTGCTGGCGTGGCGGCATGAGAAGTGAAAAAATGTCATGGTTGTTCGAACTTGTAGGATTGAAGTGTTTTGTACTTAAGGGCGGATTTAAAGCTTACCGGAATCAATTGTTAAAAGATTTTAAGGATCTAAAGAACCTTAATGTACTTCAGGGTCCCACTGGTTCGGGAAAGACAGCAGTATTGTCGGTATTATCACAGAAAGGTGAGCAAGTTATTGACCTGGAAGAATTGGCATGCCATAGGGGCTCCGCCTTTGGTCATATAGGTATGAATGAACAACCTTCTTCCATGCAATTTCAAAATGACCTGCATTCGGAAATTATGAAACTGGATAAGAATCGTAGAATTTGGATTGAAAGTGAAAGTTTAAGTATTGGGAAGGTCTACCTGCCTGAATCTTTATGGGAAAGCATAAACCATGCACCGGTTATTGAATTATCAATTCCTAAAAAAGCAAGAATACAAAGACTTGTAAGTGAGTATGGAAATTTTGAATTATCCCAATTGCAACAATCCACACAGAAAATAGCCAAAAAGTTTGGTCATAAAAATGTACAGGATGTTATGGGATTCCTGGAAGAAGGTGATTTGAAAAATGCGGCTGCTCTATTATTGGATTATTATGACAAATCTTACAATTTCAGCCAGAATAAATATAAAACGCGCGCACCAGTAATTGTTGAAAGTGAATCCGGGGATGCTGAAATAAATGCTGAAAAAATATTGAACAGCCTGAAGGAAAATAGACGATAAGAATGATGGTTAGACTTACAGAATATTCTCATGGAGCAGGGTGTGGATGTAAAATCGCACCTAAAGTGTTGGAAGAGATTCTGAAAACTGAGGGAAGATCATCATTGCATCCTGACTTATTGATTGGAAATGAAACACGGGATGATGCTGCTGTTTTCGCGATTGATGATGAACGAGCCATAATCAGTACTACCGATTTTTTTATGCCTATTGTGGATGATCCTTTTGATTTTGGGGCTATTGCTTCAGTCAATGCCATAAGTGATATCTATGCTATGGGAGGAAAGCCCTTAATGGCCATATCTATCCTGGGTTGGCCGGTTGATGTTTTATCCGCTGATATGGCCAGACAGGTGGTTGATGGCGCACGGGAGATTTGTGCAAAGGCAGGTATTCCATTAGCTGGAGGCCATAGCATTGATTCAAAGGAACCCATCTTTGGCCTGGCTGTTACAGGTTTGGTCGATAGAAATCGAATCAAGACAAACGATTCTGCTACAGCAGGATGTGAACTTTACTTAACAAAACCGCTGGGTATCGGCATTCTTGCGACCGCTCATAAGAATAAAATCGATAATCCCGGCGATTTCCAAAAAGCGGTGGATCAGATGCTGATCCTGAATGACGTAGGATCGGAATTAAGCCAATTGCCCGGAATTATGGCTATGACAGATGTAACAGGGTTCGGCCTGCTTGGACACTTAATCGAAATTTGTGAAGCCAGCCGAGTATCAGCTGAAATTGAATATTCAAAAATCCCGGTTCTGCCTTCTGTGGAACATTACATCGCTGAAAATTCAATTCCAGGAGGAACCGACCGCAATTTTGCCAGTTACCAGCATAAAGTAAGCCCGATTTCCGATATTCGGAAAGCGATTTTATGTGATCCCCAGACCTCCGGTGGTTTGCTGATCGTTGTGGATCCTGGGAAAAAGAACCAGTTTTTGGAGATTTTAGAGAAAAGGAACCTTAACCTGCAGCCAATTGGCAGAATCGTGAACAAGAAGCAGGAAATAGTGGAAGTGATTTGATTGCTTGTTGTGAGCTGTTCATTCCCTTCTGTATTCGTGTTGAAAGCAATCGTAGCACTCGTCACTCAATATCAAAGATTGTTCTGTGACCAAGAATGTTTGTCTCCAATCGTTTCCATAGGTAATAATTTCTTCCTTCTCGGTTGAAAAAATCGAGTTGTCAAGTTTTAGAACATATCTAAAATCATCCACCAAGTTACCGTCAACAAATTTTTTGTAGCGATTCTTTGAGAACTCTATGGTGATTTGCTGACCAGTACTCGATGGAGTATCAGTCCTACCCGCAAAGCCTCCTGTAGATTTGACCCAAATCCATGTGCCAAGCAAATTGGAATCAGGTTCGATTTTCTCGTCACATGAAAGAAGGAGAGTGAGAAATAGAGCAAGGAATATTTTAGATGTTACCTTCATTTGTTTATTAGACACGAAATTATGCCGTATGGTTGGATTAAATTCCAAATAAGACAAGAGCGAGAACACGAAGCAACTTTGGTCAGCCAAAGGCTGAACGTTGAGTATAAGAATAGTAACCGGTTGCGGGCCTCATCCCATTAAAGTTACAAGAAAGTTGAAGCGGGCTAAAACCTCTGAATTTATTATTCCTGTTTTCTGTTTTAATTGCTTGCTAGATACATCTGCACTATAAGTAATGTATCTGCATATACATGTGCCAATATCAAAATCCAAAGTCTCCTTTTTAATTTGATATAACAGATACCCAAAGCTAATCCCATAAATCCTGTTTGTACAATTCCCACTGGCCCCCATTCATAATGAACGAGTCCGAAAATAATTGAACTAAGGATAACTGCAATGATTGTAGCTTTTTTCGTCTCTTGTCCAAGTTCTGAGATTCTGTTTATAAGGAAAGCTCGATAAACAACCTCCTCTCCAAAAGAAGAAACAATATATACACCTCCTAATGTCAAAAGGAGCATTCCAATATTGTCTTTCAAATAATCATATCCACTCATATTGGCACTTTCAGGGATACCTGTAATATTTGCCATGACAATAGATCCAAAAATGAAACCGGCTACTGCCAAAATAAAAACTAAAAGAGAAAGCAGAAACATTTTCATACCTTCACTCCAGGTGATAGATTTAAAACCTAGTCCAAAATCTTTCCAGCTTTGACCACGAAGTTTAAGACCTATCCAAACAATAATTAACATTAAAATATTTGCTATCAAGACAGGAACTTGTTTTAAAATAGGATCATCTCCAGCCAGAGGTTTGGTCAAACCAATAAGGACAAAGGCTGCAATAAAAACCAATAATATTTCGCCTATTTTAAATAGTCGATTTGTTTGTAATTGTTTTCCAATTTTCGTGTTTGGTACTTTATTCTCTTTATCGATCATATCTGTATTCCTTTGATTTGAGTATAATTGTTCCGTATAAATAGCGTTTTAATGGTGTTTATTTTGTGTTGTGTGTAGTTTTTAGTTCGACTAATATTTCTTCTAAATGATTTCTTATTAATGAAAAGTGCCCCTCATCATCAATTATCTTTAGTTTTGAGTTGAAAAGTTGAGATTTATAGTAATTGCCTCGGGAAACAGGAGCCATTCTATCCATTGAGCCATACCATAAAGTTATCGGGAATTGAATTGTATTTAATTTCATATTCCAGTCTGAAACATAGAGTTTCCATTCTTGTACAACAGCTTCTATTCCTTGCTTGTAGCTTTCCTTACTTCCTTCAATAAATTCCCAGCCATATTCAGGGTGATTAATCATTAATCTCTTGTCTGGTTTTGGAAGGTATTTTTGAAATTGTATAATCCTTTTTTCTGGTTTATTAAATAGGCTTTCAAAATCACTTTGAATAAACTTTCTGAGTTGTTTATCATTACTCCAGCTCGCTAACCAATGAATTATCTTAACAGGTAACCACATGCCTTTTAACGTTCCTTTGTAATTATAAGGGCTTGCTCCAGATATAATTGATGCATTCACTATACTTAATGAATCAGTAAGTACACAAGCCAAAACATGAGGGGCGCCACCAGACATACCAAATACTGAGTATTTATTAAGTCCCAGTGAATCCGCTAATTGTCTTATGTCATTACCCCAATCTAAAAATTGTCTCTTAGCTTGAAATGTCGAAATTCCAATACCTGGCCTATCAGGTGAAATAATTCTTATGTTGAATTTCTTGGCAGTACTATCCATAAACATTGAAGAGAGTCTACTCTCTTGACCACCATGGAAATAGATCACAGGAAAGCCCAAAGAATCGCCATATGCAGCATATCCTAAAACTCTTCTGTCAGATAATATTATTGTATTATCAGTATGCATTGAATAGGCTATATTGTTGACAACAATCAATAAAAATAGTCCATTTATTATCTATCTATTTTTCATTTTTGATTAACTACACACAACGATTAAGTGTTTTTACAAAGTATTCTAAAAATAGATAAAAAGGGGGAAAGAAGGGAAAGGATTATAGAATAAACCAATCAATTCGCGAACGCTTTCCATGGGCTGTTCTCAATAATAATTTACTTTTCTGGAATCAGAACTTCTATTCGAAATGAACAACTATTCCTGCAACCGTCCAATTGGTCGGCGGTTTACTCCTTCAGTATTCGTAAGATCATCACCCAGGTCATGCCTGGCCTCCTCAGCAAAATTCTCAAGTTTCCTGACTATTTCCGGATATTGGTCGATTACATTATACCTTTCACCTGGGTCTCTCCGTAAATCATATAATCCTAATTCTGCCTGACCCTGTTTGTAGGGACCAGGCCATCCATCGTTCCCCGGAAGCATATCCTCATAGGAACGGTGTCCATGAGGAAAGACCAGTTTCCAGTCTCCTATCCTGACCGCTTCAAGGCTGTTTCTTCGATAGTAATATAAAAGATTATCCCTTGGATTGGCACGGGGATCTCCTTTTAATAAGGATAGAATGGATACTCCGTCGATCTTATGACCGGGTAAATCAGTCGAAGCGATCTCAGCCAGCGTTGGTAGAATATCGATTGTCGAAGCCATATTGTTACAGACTACGCCTTCTTGTACAACGCCTGGCCATTTGATGATGCAAGGCACTTTTTGACCGCCTTCAAAACTCGTCCCCTTGCCTTCTCTCAGGCCCCCTGTTGAACCGGCATGGTTTCCGAAATTTAGCCATGGCCCGTTATCCGTTGTAAATATGACAATGGTATTTTCTTCTAGTCCGTTCGTTTTCAGAGCTTTCAGTATTTCGCCAACAGACCAGTCAATTTCCATCATTACATCACCGTACATTCCCTGCTCACTTTTACCTGCAAATTTCTCTGATACTCCCAAAGGAACATGAGGCATGGAATGGGGAAGGTATAAGAAAAATGGTTGGTCCTTATGTTTTTCAATGAACTCGACAGCCCTTTCAGTATACCTGGTTGTTAATTGATTCTGGCCATCAAGATCATGAATTTCCTCAATTTTTTCGTTGCCTTCGATAAGTGGTAAAGGTGGGTGACGGAATTTATTGGGCGCATCAGCAGAATCCATCACCGGCTTACCGTCATAATTTACCGGCCACATATCATTGCTATAAGGTATCCCAAAATACTCATCAAATCCATGTTGTAGTGGAAGGAATTGCTTAAGATGACCCAGGTGCCATTTTCCAAATATCCCACAAGCATAATCCTTTTGTTTAAGCAATTCGGCAATCGTTAGTTCATCTTTATTAATCCCAACTTTCGCCCAGGGCATAAAAGCTCCGCTTACGCCGATCCGGTTTGGATAACAGCCGGTCAATAAAGCTGCCCTTGAAGCGCTGCAAACTGCCTGTGCAGAATAAAAATCTGTGAATCGCATTCCTTCTGATGCCATTTTATCCAGATTAGGAGTGGTATATCCCCTGGCCCCATAGACACCAACATCTCCATAACCCTGGTCATCAGTAAATATGATGACAATGTTTGGAAGCTTATCATCTTTGTCATGGTTTTCACTGGCCTGGCAAGCCATTAGGATATATGGAATTACAAGTAATTGAAAGAGTGTTTTAAAAAATTTCATTCTGAATTTATTTAGTATCATCTAGGCTTGTTGAACTGTGGTCATCCTCCGGATCAAGGAAACCGGAACTTTCCGAACTTTCTTCAAAACGCTTCATCCCCACTTTTTTAATCTCACCATCATCGACCTTGATTAATTTAGTATACCTGGGATGGTGGGATTCTTTATATGGATCATTACGGGCTGCATTATAACAGCAGATCAATGACCATCTGGAATTTGGAGATTTATTCTGATCGGATCGATGCAAAAGATTGCTATGAAAAAAAATGGCATCGCCTGGTTCCATTTCACAATATACAAGTTCCAGGCGTTTTAATGCCTCATCCACCCGCTCCTGATCGGCTCCGGCCTGATCTCCGGTCAATACATGATCAACTCTTCCCATCATGTGGGATCCCTTAATAACCTGAAGACATCCGTTTTCCTTCGTGGCCCTGTCAACAGAAATAAAAACACTGACCAGGTCTGGGAAAAGTACTCCGTTCTGATACCAGTAGCCATAATCCTGGTGCCAGGCCCATGCCCCTCCAATCTTTGGATCTTTAAGGATCATTTTAGAATGATAATGGTAAACTTCACCACTAAGTAGTTTTTCAACATTGTCTACTACCCGGTGCGAGCGGGCAAACATACCGTAGATATTGTCACCCGGGTGGTTCCAGAGTGATAGTCTCACGGTACCGCCTTCACCATCAGAGCGGCCAAAGCTATGCTTGTCCAGCTCCCTGTCTTCTATCGCCGTTCTTTTTAATAAATCAATTTCCTCTTTATCGAATAATGATCTCAAATGTATAAAACCATCACTGTTAAAATCATGAAATTGGTCTTTCGAAATGTCTTTAGCCATAGAAGTGTTTTAGATCTTTGATTTTTAAAATGTGGGTGTAATTTACGAAAAATTTGCAATACAGGTGTCTATTCATATCGTAATGCCTCAACCGGATTTTTAAGGGCTGCTCTCAAAGTATGGTAACCTATTGTAAGAAATGATACAATAAAAGCGATCAGTCCTGAGAAAATATATATTTGAATTCCTATTCCTGTTTGATAGGCAAAATTTTCGAGCCAGGATATACCGGCGAAGTAAGCAACAGGTATCGCAAACGCATAGGCGATTAATATAAGTTTGGAAAAGTCTTTGGTTAGTAAAGATATCAGTTCCAACACAGATGCTCCATTTACTTTTCTTATACCAATTTCCTTTTTTCGGTTTTCTGTAGCATAAGAGGACAAACCCAGCAAACCCAAACAAGCAATAAAAATAGCCAGCACTGAAAAATACTGAATGGTTTTACTGAATTTTTGTTCCTTCTGATACAGGATATTGAAATTATCATCCATAAAGGAATAGCGAAAAGGAGTGTTTTCAAATTGTTCATTCCAAACATTCTCAATTTCAACAATAGCAGATTTCAGATCGTCGGATTGGATCTTGATACAGAGCTTACCCCCACCAAAACGTATTACCAGTGGTTTAATCTTTTCATATAAGGGCCTGTAATGAAAATCCTTTACCACTCCAATTACTGTACCCGTCTGCATGACTGATCCATTATTTGAATTCAGTTGGTCAATGGATCTGCCAATGACATCTCCCCCCCAACCGAGTGCCTGTACGGCAGATTCATTCAATATAAAACCAGCTGAATCCACCGAGCTTCCTATCTGGAAACTATGCCCATCTAAAAATTCAATATCTATAATATTTTCAATATCATGCCAGGCGGCCATTGAACTGAACCACTGCTGTTCCTCTGCCGGTGAGCCACTTTCTACAAAGGCGTTTTCAACGATCATACTTTCCCCTGGTATACTGCCGCCAAACATCGAAACAGCTCTTATTTCCGTATTTTTTTCCAATTCGTTTTTAAAGCTGCCATACCTGTTGAAAAAATTAAAATTCATATCTGCGATCAATATTTGATCTGTATTAAAGCCCAGATTCTTATTCTGAATATAGTTCAATTGTTTGAATACAATACCAATGCAGATCATCAGTGAAATGGAAACAACGAACTGACTAATAACCAGTATTTTACGTAAAAGGCCACTCCCTGAATTTTTTGAAACACTTCCTTTCATCACTTCACTGGGATTGAAAGATGAAAGCACCAGTGCCGGATAACTGCCCGACAAAAATCCAACCACGATAACCAGAAGGATCAAACCGGCAAGTAATTCCCCATTATAAAGCAGATCAAGTGCTATTTGTTTTTCGGTCAGATTATTAAACCAGGGCAAAACCACTATTATCAGTATTATTGCAATTAACATGGCAAGTACACAGGTCAAATAAGCCTCTCCAATAAATTGTGAAATGAGCATGCTTCGGTTCGCCCCCATCACTTTTCTTAAACCTACTTCCTTAGCCCTTCGAGTTGATCTGGATGTAGACAGGTTCATAAAATTGATTACAGCGATTAATAAAATCAGAACGGCGATCGCAGAAAATAAATAAACATGGGAAATATTACCATTTGGTTCAAATTCAAGCTCCAGGTTTGAGGTTAAATGAATATCTGAAGCATTCTGTACGTTCAAGACCACTCCTTTTTCAACCAGTACTTCCGGGTAATGTCTTTTCACGAATTCAGGAATATCCGATCGAATCCTTTCAATAGCTGCCTCATCTTCAACCGTAAAATACATCCAGGCTGCAACCCATACCCATTGAGTATCGAAGAAAGCCGGATTATTAAAGAAGGATTTATAAGTTTCGAATGAAGCAATCATATTTAAATGCAGATGTGTATTATAGGGAAGGTCCTCGATGACAGCCACCACTTCAAGATCCCGAAAATCATTCAGGTTTAATCTCTTTCCTAATGCTTCATCATCACCAAAATATTTTTTTGCGGTACTTGCCGTTAAAATCAATTCGTTCGGGCCCAGTAAAGCTGTCTTCGGATCTCCCTGTAGAAACTTAAGATCGTAAATTTCAAGGAAACTGTGATCAGCGTAAACGAAATCATCCTCATAATACACATCCTCTTCGTATTTTATCAACATGGTATTACCCCAGCTGGATGGACGAAAGATCCAGGATGCGTGTGTGATCTCCGGAAAGTCCTCAAGCATGGTATTCTTTGTTGGAAATGGAACGGTGGCAGATCTTGACAAATGATTACCCATTGGAAAATCCTGGGTCAGCCGGAATATCCTACCATTATTTTTAAATCCTTTCTCAAAACTGAGCTCATCCTGTACAAAAAGAAGAATAAGAATACAAGCGGCAAGACCTAAAGCGAGGCCAATGGTATTAATAAGGGAATAGTATTTCTGGCTGATAAAGTTACGGATTGTAACCTTCAGATAATTTCGAATCATAATTAAGAGTTTTGACCAGAGGTTAAAATAGAGATTTTAAAGCAGTTATGAAAAAAATTACTGAAAAATAAATCATTAATCCAACATGTGCACAAATAGACCGCTTGCAAGCTTTGGTTCAAACCAGGTTACTTTAGGCGGCATGATCTTTCCGCTATCGGCAATGTCCATTAGCTGGCCCATGGTCACGGGATAAAGTGTAAAAGCAACTTTCATCTCCCCATTGTTCACCCTTTTTTCCAGTTCTCCAAGACCCCTGGTACCTCCCACGAAATCTATTCTTTTATCAGTACGGAGGTCTTCAATACCCAGTATTGGCTTAAGGATCTGGTCAGATAAAATGGTTACATCCAGTACACCAATAGGGTCCTGGTCGTCATAGGTTCCCTCTTTTGCGCGCAAAATAAACCAGTTCCCTTCCAGGTACATTCCAAACTCATGCAGCTTTTGAGGTTTATATTGTGCAGGCCCATTGGATTTGATATCAAAACTCTGCCCCAACAAATCCAGGTAAGTTTCCCGGCTGAGTCCATTCAGGTCTTTTACGATTCGGTTATAATCGATGATCTGCAATTGGTTATCCGGGAAATGAACCGCCATAAAATAATTGTATTCCTCAATCCCTTGATGATAGCGATTCTTATTCTGAAGTTCTCTTCCCACCAGGGCAGCTGCAGCCGTTCGGTGATGCCCATCAGCTACATAAGTATGATCAATCTGTTCAAAATGATGGCTTATTGCATCAATTGAGGTCCTCTCATCCACTTTCCAGACCACATGGCGCACACTGTCCTGTGCCACAAAGTCGTATTCGGACCTACCCTTTTTGATTTCTTCAACGAGTTTATCAAGGGCTTTTACAGCCCGAAAGGCGAAAAATACAGGTTCGGCATTCATGTTGGTCACCCGGACATGGTTTTTCCGATCTTCCTCCTTATCCGGACGCGTCAATTCATGTTTTAAGATAATATCATTAAAATAATCCTCGATGCCGGCACAACCCACTATTCCTGTTTGCTGCCTTTTATCCTTTTCAAGCATATATATATAATAACACTCGGTTTCGTCCTGAGACAGGATGTTATTTTCACATAAGGCTTTAAAATTATCCCTTCCCTTTATGTACACCTCCCGGGCATATGGATTCTGATCGTCGGGAAAATCAATTTCAGGTTTCACTATATGCAGAAAGGAGAGTTCATTCCCCCCGGCCTCATTTCTGGCTTCTTTGGTGTTGATCACATCATAGGGCTTTGAAGCGACAAGCGCTGCTTTATCCTTGACCGGACGAAATGCTTTAAAGGGTTTTACTATGGCCATTTTTATCTATTCTGATTGTATGGTACGTACTCTGATTACGCCTTCGATAGATTTAATTTTAATAAGTTGATCATCTGTAACCGGTTGGTCAACATCAATAATATTATATGCCAGCCCCATGTGATGCCTGTTAAGCATTTCCTCGATATTGATATCTTCATTAGCCAGAACAGTAGTGATCTGACCTACCATTTTCGGAATATTCTGATTCACAATACATAAGCGGCAACTGCCGTTACGAGGCATTTCAGCTTCCGGAAAATTGACGGAGTTCTTTATGTTTCCATTCTCAAGATATTCCCTGACCTGGTTTATAGCCATAACGGCACAATTCGATTCCGATTCGGGAGTGCTTGCTCCCAGATGAGGGATGCCAATAATCTTTTCATGCTTAAGCATATTTTCATTCGGGAAATCCGTAACAAGTCTGGCTACTTTACCAGAGTCAAGCGCTTCCATTAGGTCGGCTTCATGAATCAATCCTCCACGGGCAAAATTCAAGATCCTCACCCTCTCCTTCATCATCTTGAATTTTGACTTATCGATCAAGTTCCTGGTATCATCAGTTAAAGGTAGGTGGAGACTGACATAATCAGACTGGCTGAATAAATGTTCGAATCCTTTTGCCTTTTTGATATGTTGGGATAATCCCCAGGCAGCATCCACTGAAATATAGGGATCGTATCCGATCACCTTCATCCCCAGACTTTCAGCAGCATTGGCTACCAGCCTGCCAATAGCCCCTAATCCAATAATACCCAATGTTTTCCCAGATATCTCTGGGCCTACATAACCTGATTTACCTTTTTCAACAAGCTTTGGTACCTCGTCACCCTTACCAATCAATGCCTTTGCCCACTGTATACCTCCAACAATGTCCCTGGATGACAGGAAAAGGCTGGCAAGGACGAGTTCCTTAACCGCATTGGCATTGGCGCCCGGTGTATTGAAAACCACAATACCATTTTCACTGCATTTATCAACCGGAATATTGTTCACACCAGCCCCTGCCCTTCCAATAGCGAGCAGACTTTCCGGGATTTCCATATCATGCATTTTAAAGCTTCTTACCAGTATGGCGTCAGGATGTGAAATTTCTGATGCGGATTCATAATTATCTAATGGTAATAATGACAAACCAACGGAAGATATCTTATTTAATGTTTGTATTTTGAACATGCTAAAAAATATTAAGAATTATCAACTTCAAACTTTTTCATAAACTCAACGAGTTTTTTAACACCTTCCGGTGGCATGGCATTATAAATACTTGCCCGCATTCCTCCCACTGTCCTGTGCCCTTTAAGTGTGGTTAGCCCCACTTCAGTTGCTTCCTTTATAAATTTAGCATTCAGTTCATCACTTGGAAGAATGAAAGGTACATTCATGATCGAACGGAAAGCACCGTTGACGGTTGAATTGAAAATTCTAGAATTATCTAAAAAATCATAAAGCCAGGAGGCCTTCTCTATATTCACCTCTTCCATAGTGCTTACACCACCGAGGTCCTGTAACCATTCGAATACTTTCCCTGCCATATATATTGTAAAACATGGAGGGGTATTATACCTGGAACCCGCATTGGCATGTGTTTCATAATTGAACATTACAGGGGTTCCTTCGCTGGCATTTCCAATCAGATCATCCCGGACAATTACTATGGCCATACCTGCGGGGCCAACATTTTTCTGGGCGCCAGCATAGATCACACCAAATTTAGAAACATCATAGACCTGGCCTAATATATTTGATGACATATCGGCAACGATGGGGACATCGCCTGTATCCGGTAGTTCAGGATAAACAGTACCATATATTGTATTATTCGTTGTAATATGGACGTAATCCGCCTCCGGATCAAACATATCCCTTGTAATTTCCGGGATATAGTTAAAGACCTTGTCATCAGAGCTTGCAACAACATTTATATCGCCAAATCGTTTGCCTTCGGCAATGGCTTTTTTTGACCACTGGCCGGTGTTGATATAATCCGCCTTATTACTGGACGATAACAGATTGAGGGGTACCATAGCGAACTGGCTGGAAGCCCCTCCCTGGAGAAACAGGACTTTGTAATTGTTGGGAATATTCATCAATGTCCTTAAATCAGATTCTGCCTTTTCAATGACTTCTGTAAATGCGGCTGATCTGTGGCTTATTTCCATTACGGACATTCCAGTCCCTTTAAAATCTAATAGTTCTTTTTGCGCGATCTCAAGGACAGGTTCTGGTAAAGTAGCAGGTCCTGCTGAGAAATTAAATACTCTGCCCATATATGTAATTTTAAAATTTAAAAATTTAGGAAATGATTTATTCGATTTGTAAAAAACAGTGCCAAGTTATTAAAATATGCTGACTTTTTCCTTAAAAAATTGCGAAAGAATTCAGTGAAAAATTTAATATTTAATTGGAGGATAAGATTATTTAATTTCATCCTCGATTGGACTATCTTTGGGGATATTTTTCTAGGCCTTTGTCGAAAACGAAATCCATATTTATTTGTCAGAATTGTGGTGTCCAATCTCCAAAGTGGCAAGGCAAATGTCCTTCATGTGATGCCTGGAACACTTTTGTAGAAGAGCTTATAAGAAAGGAAGATAAAAAAAGCACCATCAAAAGATTATCCGGAGAGGGACGTCTGCGAGGTAAGCCCGAATTGTTAAAGGATATTCAGAAAAAAAACTTTATCAGGATAAGTACGACAGATCCTGAATTTGACAGAGTACTGGGAGGAGGGATTGTACCGGGATCGGTAATTTTAATTGGAGGTGATCCGGGAATCGGTAAATCCACCCTGATGTTACAGATAACCCTTGGTCTTTCAGATAAAAAAATCCTATATGTCTCCGGCGAGGAAAGTGGTTCACAGATCAGGATGCGCGCGGAGAGAATGGGTAAGATTCCCGAGAACTGTTTTATACTATCTGAAACGGATACTGAAGAGATATTTTTAGGTATTGAAAACATTAATCCGGATGTCATTATTGTGGATTCGATACAGACACTTTCTTCGCCGGATTTTGATGCACCAGCGGGATCGGTAACTCAAATACGTCAATCCACCAATGAATTGATGAAATATGCCAAGGAAAATAATGTCCCCATCTTTTTAATTGGCCACATTACAAAAGACGGGAACCTGGCAGGCCCTAAAGTCCTGGAACATATGGTGGATACAGTACTTCAATTTGAGGGAGACAGGCAATATGTTTACCGGATTTTACGAAGTATAAAAAACCGCTTTGGTTCTACCTCAGAACTGGGAATTTATGAAATGCAGGGAGATGGATTAAGAATAGTAGAAAATCCTTCTGAGCTTTTGCTCACCCAAAGGGAACAGGCTGTAAGTGGGATAGCCGTTGGAGGTACTATTGAAGGGATCCGGCCTCTGCTCATAGAAGTTCAGGCCCTGGTGAGTTCAGCTACTTTTGGAAATCCACAACGAAGTACTACCGGGTATAATTTTAAAAGGTTAAATATGCTGGTGGCTGTGCTTGAAAAAAGAGCAGGATACAGACTTGGTACCCAGGACATATTTCTGAATCTGACTGGAGGAATTAAAGTTGAAGATCCTGCATTGGACCTCCCCGTATGTATGGCCATTATATCTTCCTATCAGGAAATAGCACTTCCTGAGGACATATGTTACTCTGCCGAGATTGGGTTAAGTGGTGAACTACGGGCCGTCAGCCGAATCGAAAATAGAATATCTGAAGCAGAACGGCAGGGTTTCAGAAAGATCATCGTTTCAAGATATAATTCCCGGAAGCTGAACAAAAAGAATATAAAAATAGAAGTGATCACTTTTAGCCGGATCGATGAGGTTGTCCGGCATTTGTTTGGAAAATATTAACAAGTTTTACTGATGTTAGATATTTTGGTTGAAAAGATTGGAATGGCACCATGGTTTGCTTCATACGTGTTGTTGCCTGTATTAATTTTCTCTGCAAGGATACTGGATGTATTATTTTATATGTTTAAGAGGGAAAGATTACCCATAATAATTGAAGGAATAAAAACCTTTAGCCCAGATGCTTTTTATACGGTAGAGTCTGTAAAGAGTTCAGCCGAAAATCAGGTGGATAATACAAAACGGCGATTTGCTCTTTTAAACCTCCTCACTTCGAAAAGAAAATAATATGCTGCAAAAGATTAAAATTCCACATACCCTTGTATTATTGTTCACCATGATGGTGCTGGCCATGGCATCCACATATCTGCTGCCACAAGGTGCGTTTGAAAGAACTACGGATGATCATGGTCATTCGGTTGTTGTCCCGGGTAGCTTTCATACACTTGAACAGAACGAGATGTTGAAGCCATGGCATATTTTTACCGTTATTCCCAGAGCTTTTGAAGAAACACAGGGGATCATATTTTTTATCTTTATAATAGGGGGGGCACTGGCTGTTATACGGGCCACAGGAGTTATTGATGCCTTCATGGGACGATTGATCGAGAAATATGGAAATAAACCCTATGTCCTGATGTTCTCAACAATGTTTGTCTTTAGCCTGGCATCAAGTACCCTGGGCATGGCTGAAGAGTTTATCCCTTTTGTACCCATCCTTTTAATGTTGTGCCTGGCTTTGGACTTCGACCGGATCACAGCCATTGGCATAATGGTAGTGGGCTATGGGATAGGATATGGTGTAGCTGCACTCAATCCCTTCACTGTAATGGTAGCCCAGGAAGTGGCCCAATTGAAACCAACGTCAGGAATTGGATACCGTCTGGCCTTGTTCTTTCCCTTTTTCCTTGTGGGCTTTCATCATGTGTATGCCTATTCAAAAAAAGTAAGAAAAGACCCAAGCAAGAGTCTGCTAAAGGATGATGAGGAGATGAAGATTGCTATACCGGAAAAAACTGATAAGATATCTACAAAGAACTGGATCATATTATTATTTATTATCACTTCCCTGGTACTTATCGTTTACGGTATTTCAGAAGCCTCAGGATGGGGATGGTACCTCGTAGAACTTGGGGGCGTTTTTCTCGGCCTTACATTAATCGTTGCACTAATAGGCAGATTATCAGCTGATAAAACGGCCCGGGAGTTTGCAATGGGTGCTACGGAATTAACCACCACTGCCTTATTAGTCGGATTTGCAAGAGCGATAGCCTTGATCCTTCAGGATGGCCAGGTATTGGATACTATTGTATATGCTTTAGCATCTCCCCTTGAAAAGGTAGGACCAGAGCTTGCTTCTGTAGGAATGTATGTTATCCAGAGCCTGATCAATTTTTTCATTCCTTCTGGCAGTGGACAAGCTTATGTAACTATGCCGCTTATGACACCTATTGCTGATTTATCAGGTATCTCCAGGCAAATCGCAGTATTGGCTTATCAATTCGGGGATGGCTTTACCAATATGGTAGTTCCAACCAATGCCGTTTTGATGGGTATCCTCGGTATTGGCCGGATCCCTTATGACAGGTGGTTCAAATTTATTTTTCCATTGATCCTGAAATTATGGTTGTTTGGTTCAATTGCACTTATTATTGCAGTACTCATAGGTTATCAATAAAAGAAAAATTGCAAATATAGAGATCATTCATTATCAAAAATTGTTATATAATTATACTCGGTTTACTAACCTAAAAATTAAATAAAATGGCATATAGAATAGAAAAAGATACGATGGGAGAAGTTAAGGTCCCTGCTGATAAGTATTGGGGTGCTCAAACCCAACGATCAAAAGACAATTTCAAGATTGGTGGCTCACCCATGAAAATGCCCAAAGAAATTATCCAGGCATTTGCTTACCTTAAAAAAGCTGCTGCTCTTACCAATATGGATCTGGGAGTTCTCCCAGGTGAAAAAGCGGATGTGATTGGGAAAGTATGTGATGAAATCCTGGAGAGTTTGCTTGATGATCAATTTCCGCTTGTCGTATGGCAAACCGGTTCAGGAACACAGTCAAACATGAATGTGAACGAGGTAGTATCAAACCGGGCACATGTGATTCTGGGAGGCCAGTTGACTGATGAAAAGAAAAAAATTCATCCCAATGACGATGTGAATAAATCGCAGTCTTCCAATGATACATTTCCAACGGCCATGCATATAGCAGCATACTTATATATAGTGGATACGGCCATTCCAAAGATCAGGAAACTCAGAGATACCCTCGATGCAAAAGCTAAGAATTTTAAGAATGTGGTCAAGATAGGGCGAACGCACTTTATGGATGCTACCCCATTGACCCTTGGGAACGAATTTTCAGGATATGTATCTCAACTGGACCACGGTTTAAAAGCGTTGGAACATACGTTTCCGCATCTGCTTGAACTGGCACTTGGTGGAACAGCTGTAGGCACTGGTCTGAATACACCTAAAGGCTATGCCATTAAAGTAGCTGAAAAGATAGCAGAATTAACTGGAAAACCTTTTGTAACCGCAGAGAATAAGTTTGAATCACTTGCAGCACATGATGCTATGGTTGAATCCTCCGGAGCTTTGAAACAATTGGCAGTAAGCCTGATGAAAATTGGAAATGATATCAGAATGCTGGCTTCAGGTCCGCGATGCGGTATTGGTGAGATCATCATTCCGGCTAATGAACCCGGATCCTCAATCATGCCTGGAAAGGTAAATCCAACGCAATGCGAAGCCCTTACCATGGTATGTGCCCAGGTGGTAGGGCTGGACACGGCTGTAAGTATTGGAGGAATGAACGGACATTTTGAATTAAATGTATTTAAGCCGATGATGGTCTATAATCTCCTTACATCAGCCAGGCTCCTCGGTGATGCATGTTTGTCATTCAATGATAATTGTGCGATTGGAATAGAACCAAACCATAGCGATATTGCCAAGAACCTTGAAAACTCGTTAATGCTGGTTACGGCTTTGAATACCCATATTGGTTATGAGAATGCAGCGAAGATCGCTAAGAAAGCACATGCGGATGGAACTACCCTCAGGGAAGCTGCTGTATCATTGGAATTGGTAACTGATGAGCAATTCGATGAGTGGGTTGATCCAAACAAAATGATTGGCAGTTTGGACTAGATTTATGCTTATATTTGACATTAATTAAGTTTTTTTTGTACATTGCCAAATATATTTTAATTATCAACCTATAATTTTCGAAAATGAAAAATTTCGTAATTCTAATTTGCATCGTATTTATTGCAGCTTCAGTAAGTACAACCTATGCCCAACTATCTAAAGAGGAGAAAAAAGAATGGAAGAAAAAGGCAAAGGCCTTGAAGAAGAATCCGGAGGAATTAAAGAACATTTATGACGAAAATGCAGCTTTAAAAAGTGAAATTTCCGGATATAAAAGACAGATCTCATCATTAGAAGGTCAGGTCAAGGAAAAAGACAATCAGGTTGCGTCCATGACACAGAAAATGAGGTCCATGGAACAGGAAGTCGCTGCAGCTCAGCAAGCCGCAGCCAGCAAACCGGCTGGTACTTCTTATGACGATTCGGGAGTAGTATTCAAAGTCCAGATCGGTGCTTTCAGAGACAGGGACATGTCCAAGTATTTTGATAGTACTGAGAATTTTACCGGTGAAACAGACGAAGGTATTCAGAAGATTACCTTGGGAAGATTCAGGGACTATTGGGAAGCCGATACCTTCAAAAAATATCTTAGAGAGATGGGCGTTGGTGATGCCTGGATCGTACCTTATAAAGATGGTAAGAGGGTTGCCATGAAAGATGTTCTGGAAGGTGTAATTTAGAAAAAATATATCATTGTAAATCCCGCTTTTCATAGAAAAGCGGGATTTTTTATTTCTTTCCTACAAGAATTACGGATAATCCAAGACCCTGAAAGAACATTTTATCAATGATCTTAAAAACAGGTACGAGTGTATTGTATAGACCCATTTGTCCTTCCGGAATTGTTTTTTTCCTGAGGATTTTGCCCGAAAAAATCCATCCCAATATCCCCATTACATTGAAATAACGGGAATGTTTAATATAGAAATTATTGACCTCAAAAATTTTTCTTAAAGTCTTGCTGGTATATCTTCTGAAATGGCCTAACTCATTGTCGAAGCCGCAGTACAAACTTTGATAGGCAGGAACCAGTATAAGCAATGTCCCCCCATCTTTTAACAAAAAATGGCAATTTTTTAATGCCCGCACATCATCTTCTATATGTTCCACTACATTTAAGGCAAAAACTGTATCAAATGCTTTTTCATATTGTCGATAAGTATTCTCAAAATCCGGGTTGGCCAGGTTGATCAGAATTACGTCGTCTAATACGGGTGCATCTGAAAACTTTGCTTTCAAATGGGTGCAATAGTTTTCCCTGATATCGCTCAAAGTGATCGATGCATTTGCACCAATAAAAAACTGAGAAATATTGCCGATTCCACTCCCTATTTCCAGAATTCTTCCTTTGCAAAAAGGATATATGGTATCAAACATCCAACGATTGAATTTATCGGCTTTCGATATGGTTTCAAGGGTGCTTAATCCTTCCTTATCTTCTTCTCTAAACTGAAATTCTTTCATTTGAAAAGATTATAGCGTATGATGCAGAAGATTGCCTTTATACCATCCTTCCAATTGATCTTTTTCCCTTCTTTGAATTGCCTGCCATAATATGATATTCCTACTTCGTATATTCTTATATCGGGCAACCTGGATATTTTGGCAGTAATCTCTGGTTCAAATCCAAATCTTTTCTCTACCAGGTTGATTTCTTTAAATATAGAAGTTTTTATCAGTTTATAACAGGTTTCCATATCTGTCAGATTGAGATTGGTAAACATGTTGGATAAAAAGGTAAGGAATTTATTTCCAAGCGAATGCCAGAAGAATAATATTCTATGGGCATTGCCACCTAAAAACCTAGAGCCATACACTACATCCGCATGACCATCGATAACTGGCTTTAAAAGAATATTGTATTCATTAGGATCATACTCCAGGTCGCCATCCTGGATAATAACATAATCACCGGTAGCTCGTTTGATTCCTGTTTGGATGGAATAGCCCTTACCTTTATTTTTCTGGTGTGATATTAACTGAATAGAATCCTTCTGCATCTTAATGAATTCATTGATTTGGATCTCCGTTTCATCTGTAGATCCATCGTTAACCACAATGATCTCTTTCTTAATACCATTGATCAGTTTCACATCTGACACCTTCTTTAAAACAGCAGAAATTGTTTTAGACTCATTATAAACAGGTATAATTATGGATAAACTACTGATCATTTTCTATTCGGTAGTGGAATTATATTTTAATAAGTAAGTATCAGGATTTTCCAGTTTAAAAACCGATAGAAAATTTTCTTTTTGGTTATTTATCACAGGAAATAAATATTCATAAGTTTGCCTGTACCCGAGATTATCTAGGATAACGTAATCTGTTTGTTTTCTATTCAGATCATCCATAACCTCTTTTTCGTCATTTGAATACTTAAACGTGGAAGTGTATGTTCCGGAATTTACATGAAACAACATCGGTTTTCGACATATGACAACCGCATCTTTTATATTATTTCTTTTGAACCAACCTGCTACACTGAAATAATTCTTCCAGGCCTTTGGATAATCAATTTTTGATTTCATATGTATCGACTGGATTGGGGCAATAAATGCTATACCAAATACCAGCAAAATAAGCATGTTGAAACTTAATTTGGATTTTAATCTTGCAAGAACATAATTCATACCATTGTACACCCCCATGATCAATGCAAAGAAAAGCAATGGAACGACCGGAAGAACAAATCTTACTCCGGTCCATACTTCAGGCCATAGTAATAATATTCCAAACGTTGTGACCACGTAGCTGATAATGATCAATCCCCTCCGGCCAAGTTTATATAAGCCGTATACAATCAATGCCAACACAGGTAGCCCGATTAACCACTCTATAGGACTGATATCACTCAGATAATTAACCTTAATGAAAGGCAGACTACTGTTAGGTATTTCCCTGGTAATATATCGCGAAACATTTGTGATAATTCTATTGAAATAATCTGCCATATCAGCGTTTCCAAGTTCTGCCCGATATGGATTGATCATTACGAGTGGTTTGATATACGAACTTCCACCCAGTTTCTGACCCCGGATAATCCATGGAATTGCCAGTGTGATAAAACCAATGGCAATGAAAACAGCTGCTTCCCAATATCTATTAATTAAAAAATACAGCATCAATCCAGCAAACAAGGCCAATCCGGTTGATCTGATATAATAAGAACCGACCAAAGTTATTAGGATCAGATACAAATGTGGTTTCCGGAATAGATTGTTTTCCAGATCAGCTTTATGAACCAGGTAGATGCATAGAAATGAGAGCAATATGAACGATACCTCACTCATTATCATGGTGCCATAAAGGAGCAAATGCGAATTCAAAAGAAGGAAAAAGACGGTTACAAATGCGATTTTCGAACTTCGACTAAAAAATTTAAACAGGTAATAGAATAGATATAATGAAATAAGAAGAAATATGCCGTTTATCAGTTTCAGGAATATGGGTGTATCAGAAAGGTGCATGAACATTGAAAGAATAAAAGGATATCCCGGCGGGTAGTGGTTGTTGGGGGCTTTGTTGATACTTGCGATGTTCACATATCCTTCTCCCTGTGACAAAGCTTTTCCAAGTACATAGTAATAGGCATTATCCCCATTCAGATCCAATTTCTTATCAAAAATAAATCCATATACCCCAAGGAAAAGAATAGTAATTATGATCATGTAAATGAAGTTCTCATAAAAAGTGTCTTTTACATGATCCCTTTTGTCGCCTTTTAAAAGGATCGGTTCTGTTTTGTTCTTAATATATTTTCCTTTGGAAGCTTTTGCCATTAGTTTTAAAAATGCATGGTAAAGATATACATTTCAACCTATTTTCCATGTCGATTTAAAATTGCATTATCCTGGAAATCTTATCTGCTTTTGAAGAAGTAACACTAAATTTGCATACAGATCCTGTTAAGCCATGAGAATAACTAAAGATAATACCGCCGCTGTTATAATTGACATTCAGGAAAGGCTATATCCGCATATGTACAACCGGGAAGAATTGGAGCGGAATGTTGGAATATTAATAAACGGCTTGCATATACTAAAAGTCCCCCTCCTGATCACTGAGCAGTATTCAAAGGGGCTCGGAAAAACTATTCCTGCCATTTCTGAGAACCTGGAAAATTTCGAACCCATTGAAAAAATTTCATTCAGTTGTTGCGATGAAAGCAGGTTCCTTAAGGAGTTGAATATGCTCAACAAGAAATTTGTAATATTAGCAGGAATTGAAACACACGTATGCGTATTACAGACCGTATTAGACCTTATTGATAGTGGTTTTCATCCGGTATTGGTTGAAGATTGCGTATCATCCAGAAAAGAAAACGATAAAAAGATAGCAGTTGATCGGATTCGTAGTGAGGGAGCTATCATTACAACCTATGAGTCTATCCTTTTAGAACTTTGCCGGGTTGCTGGAACAGAAACTTTTAAGCGAATATCTGGTTTAATTAAATAATAGGCTATGCCGGAATTTATAGATGGCAAAGAGGCTAGGTTATCAGAATTGATTATTCAGGACTTTAATCTTGAACCTGAACAAGGTCTGCTTGAAGTAGGCCATCTCGATGAATTAAGAGAAAAACTCGAAAAAATTGTTGCATATTTGCTTGATAATGATTTTGAAAGACTTTTAAACGCCATGTATCGTTTAGATATTAACGAGGAAAAGTTTAAAATGGCATTATCTGGCATGGGAACGAAAGCAATTTCTGCAGAAGTAACGGACCTGATCGTTTCAAGAGAAATACAGAAATTAAAAACCAGGATGAAGTATAGTAGTTAATTGATATTTTGTTCAAACAGAAGATATGATTGGTGAGAACTCGATAATAATAGCAGTGGATTTTGATGGTACCATCGTAGAGCATGATTATCCCGCTATTGGTAAGGAGATGTTATTTGCGCTCGACACGCTGAAAGCACTCCAAAAAAAGGGCCATCGATTGATATTGTGGACATTCCGAACAGGAAAATTTCTGGAAGATGCGGTGAGATATTGCCATCAAAACGGTATTGATTTTTATGCAGTTAATAAAAATTTTCCTGAAGAAAGGATTGAAGATGATTCTGTTAGAAAAATTCAAGCGGATATATTTATAGATGATCGTAATATTGGTGGATTCCCTGGCTGGAGTAAGGTGTGGCAGATGTTACATCCCGATGGGGGTGAATTTAACCATCAGTATATTGATGTTGAAGCACATTTTAACTATCCGAGAAATAAGGGATTGATCCCTAAATTACAAAAATATTTAAAAGCAAACCGGAATGGTTAAACTGAAGAGCAAAGAAGAAATCGCTTTGATGAGAGAAAGTGCCCAGTTGGTCAGCAAAACACTGGGAATGCTTGCGGCAGAAATAAAGCCTGGTATTTCCCCTTTGAAATTAGATGCTCTGGCAGAGGAATTTATAAGAGATCATGAAGCAATCCCAGGATTTAAAGGTTTATACGGATTTCCAAATACTCTTTGCACATCTTTAAATCAACAGGTGGTACATGGGATACCTAATGATCAACCTATGGAAGATGGAGATATTATATCCGTAGACTGTGGTGCCTTGAAAAATGGATTTTATGGGGATCAGGCCTATACATTCATGGTTGGGGAAGTAGAGGAAGAAATCAGGCAACTTATACAAATTACCAAAGAGTGTTTGATAAAAGGAATAGAACAGGCTAAAGCCGGAAACAGAATTGGAGATATTGGCTTCGCTGTTCAGCAGCATGCTGAAAATCATGGTTATGGTGTTGTTCGGGAATTGGTTGGACATGGCCTAGGGAGAAAAATGCATGAAGCTCCGGAAGTTCCAAATTTTGGAAAACGCGGCAAAGGCCCAAAACTGAGGAATGGGATGGCCCTGGCTATTGAACCAATGATTAACCTGGGTACAAAAAATGTTAAACAAATGAATGATGGCTGGACCATTGTAACTGCGGATGCCAGGCCTTCTGCCCATTTCGAACATGATATAGCGATAGTAAATGGTGATCCGGAAATTCTGACTACATTTGAATATATAGAGAAAGTTCTCGTCTAATTGTGCACATAAAGATCTGATTTTGAAGTATTGCAGTAACTGTGGAAGTGATCAAATCAAGTTTATAATTCCCGAAGGCGATAATTACGAAAGATTTGTTTGCAATAATTGTAAGTCAATTCATTATAATAATCCCCGGATGATAGTTGGCTGCCTTCCCATATATGATAATAAAATCGTTATTTGTAAAAGGGCAATAGAACCCTGTAAAGGAAAATGGAATCTGCCTGGCGGTTTCATGGAAAATGGGGAACGTGCTGAAGAAGGTGCCTTAAGAGAATTAAAGGAGGAAACTGGGCTGGATGGTGATATTATCAAGTTACATTGTGTTTACAGCATTCCTCATGTAAATCAGGTATACCTGATCTTTCTAACACGCGTCACCCACTGGAATGTGGATCCGGGAGTGGAAAGCCTTGAAGTCCGCCTTTTTGATCAATATGAAATACCCTGGGGTGATATTGGATTTACATCAAGCGTATTTGCCATCGAGAAATATATGGAATCATTAAATCCTACGGATAAAAAAACCTTTATTGGCAGTTTCGTAATGGAAGGGTCTGAAAACCGGGAAGAATATATGTGATTTTATCCTTCAGAACTCGAATTACGCTTACCTTTTTTCCAGTTTGTCAATCAGGTTAGTCAGGTGATTTTTTAACGCATCCTGCCAGGTTTCATCTGCATCCCAGCTTTCACCAATATATACTTCATCACGGGCCATACTTTTAATATAGAACTTGTGGACAGGAGCATTTACTGGAATAGCCCTGAGTGTTATACTACCGTCAGGCTTTTGTATGGTGGTAATATAATCCTGTTCAATGTCGTTCAGTTCATAACCGAGGAATTCCTTGACCTTTTTCCCGGTAGAACTTACCCGTATCAATTTATATAAAAATCCATTTCTATATAATTCCTTATCATCTATATCAGGACTAACCAATTCATATTTCCATTTATAATTCTGGAATAGTCTGTCAATTTCAAAATTTTGCCTTTCAACATGCTCATTGGCTTTTTCAATCTCCTTTGCGATCCGGTTGTTAAGAATTCCACCTGGACGGTTATCAGGAATTTTGGTTTCCTCAAATTTCGGGACCGCAAGTTTATCAACCCTTAAATCTACGGGGTAACTCTGATTTCTCCGGCCTTTTAGTATGCCCATAGCTGGCAGATATTCCGGATTGTCTATGATCAGGTTATTGGTTTTGACATAATCCTTTCTAACCGTTATCCCATAAATTTTTTTCATCGGTTTTTCAAAATCCTTATCCTGATCCTTGTACGCCTTCTGTCCATTTTTGATCAATACCTCATCCTGACTGAATGGAGTTATTAAAATAACATTCCGCAGTGATTCCTTATTTTTAATCTTAAGAAATACCTTACTGATGATTATGATGTACTTTATCTCCCTTTTAATAAATTGAGCCGTGTAAGCCTTAGTTGCATCCGTATTGGCAAAGACATCATCAAAATATACGTAGGCCACGGGATCAATGCCAATTTTCTTAAAATATTCATGCGCTTCACCACTAAAGGCCTTCCAGTCACCACGCTCAGAACTTGTTTTGGAAACTGGAGGAACCGACACGAGGACTATGGATTTAGCTTTCAGGATATCTTCGGGTAGGTTATTCCCATAGTCAAGAAAACGAAATCCCACAACGTTAACTTCCTCCTCTTCCTGTCCGGACAAAGGATTAATGAACACAGTAATTAAAAATAAAAATGTTATGATAATACGCATGTTGTGCATTTTTTAGAATAAAATTCTGAAGATAATAAGTCTACCTATTAATACGACGGGCCTCATTCAGATATTTTAAAATTTCACTGAAATTTGGATTGAAAAAATTATTATCTTACTTTAGCATCTCAAATCAATTCGCCTCAAGCTGTAATTGGTTTATAAAGAAGAGTGGAGAGACAGGCTCTTTGAAGCTCTAGCAACCTGGTATGGATTGCCAAGGTGCTAATTCCTGACCCAAAAAATAATTTAGGGAAATATAAATTGTATTACAATGACACAGACTCTAAAAAGACAAACAAGGTTTAATGGCATTTCACTGAATTTCGGTAGAATTCCCCTATTTGAATTGACTTCCAAGGTATGCAATACATGTTGCATGCGAGGCTGCTGTTGCATATCTTAGGAACATGTATCAGCGGCACCCGCGAGGCCCTATGGCGCCTGAAAAATCATTGAATTATTTATTAACCACAAAAAGAATATTATGTCAACAAATTTAAAATACGAAACCTTACAATTGCATGCAGGCCATGAAATAGATGAAACCACCAGGGCAAGGGCCGTGCCTATCTATCAAACTACATCTTACACATTTAAAGATGCCAAACACGGTGCTGACCTGTTTGCATTGAAAGAATTTGGGAATATTTATACGCGTATAATGAATCCTACGACCGATGTGTTTGAAAAAAGGATAGCAGCACTAGAAGGCGGTGTCGCTGCTCTTGCTGTTGGATCAGGCCAGGCTGCTCAATTGATAGCCCTGCATACGATCCTCGAAGCTGGTGAAAACCTGGTTTCTACGAGTTATTTATATGGTGGCACATATAATCAGTTTAAAGTAGCCTTCAAAAGGATGGGCATTGAGGCACGGTTCACGGAGAATGATGAACCGGAAAGCTTTGAGAAACTGATCGATGATAAAACAAAAGCATTGTATCTTGAAACAATAGGGAATCCAGAATTTAATATCCCGGATTTTGAAGCGATTGCAGAAGTTGCAAGAAGAAATAATATGCCACTGGTAGTTGATAATACATTTGGTGCTGGCGGATATTTATTCAGGCCTTTGGAACATGGTGCCAATATAGTTACAGCCTCCGCTACAAAATGGATTGGCGGTCATGGGAACAGTATTGGTGGCGTAATCGTTGATGGAGGTAATTTTAACTGGGGTAATGGAAAATACCCGCAATTCTCAGAACCCTCCGAGGGCTATCACGGCATGAAATTCTGGGAAGTATTTGGAGAGGATGGGCCTTTTGGAAATATTGCTTTTATAATTCGTGCGCGGGTTGAAGGTTTAAGAGACCTGGGTCCTGCTTTAAGCCCGTTTAATTCTTTCCTTTTACTACAGGGTCTGGAGACCTTATCTCTTAGACTCGACAGGACGGTTGAGAACGCACTTAAACTAGCACAATGGCTTTCCAAGCATGACGCTGTAGAAAGTGTGAACTATCCCGGCTTAGAAACTAGTAAGTATCATGATCTGGCAAAAAAATACCTGAAAAGAGGTTTTGGCGGTGTTTTCACTTTTAAAATAAAAGGAGGAAAATCAGTCGCAGAAAAATTCGTAAATAACCTGAAACTGGTCAGCCATCTGGCAAATGTCGGTGATTCAAAAACCCTGATCATTCATCCTTCTTCAACGACACATCAGCAATTAACTGAGGAAGAACAACTTAGTGCCGGAGTGCATCCGTCACAACTGAGGGTATCAACAGGTATTGAACATATTGATGATAT
>CAYMFU010000087.1:0-4352 GCA_964389805.1 uncultured Roseivirgaceae bacterium
AAGAATATATCAACGGTAGCCTGTCTGCTTTAACAGCACTTCGTTTTCAGAAAAATGTTAGTATTTTCGAGAATGTTCACGTCATGCATCCAAATGCCGGACTTCTTGTCACCAACCTTTCAAGACTGCCTGTCCATGAAATAGAATTCAACGCCGGGAAACCTGCTGATTTCAGTATTTTAACCCAAACGGTTAGAGGTGCAGTTGTTCTTCCACATCCAGCTGGAATAGAGGTAAGGATCTGCTGTCCGATTAATTAAGATACTTCCTATCGTGAGATGAGAGGTTGAGATCCCCATTCGTCCATCTTTTAAAACTTATTTCGCTGCGTTATTATAAAAGCGATGGTCAAAAGCAGAATCACAACTCCTAAGCCGATATTCAGCCCATAATCTTCAGCTATCATTCCTATTGTAGGTGGTCCAACAAATAATCCAAAATAACCAAGACTAGCAACCGAAGCCAGTCCCTCTCCCGCTGAAACTCCCGGAACCTTAGCAGCAGAAATATAAACAGCAGGCACCAAACATGAAAATCCGAATCCGGCGAAGGTAAATCCAAAAATAGCTACTATAGAATTTTGAATAATGAGAGCAACTAATACACCTGAGATGGCTATTATCAATCCCAACAGGACAAGTTTTTTGGATCCCCATTTTGTGATCAGAATATCTCCGTAAAACCTGCCAAGGGCCATAGTAAATGAAAATCCTGCAAATCCCATTCCGGCGAGCATCACCTCCGTATTTAACGATTTCCTAAGATAGATAGTACTCCAATCCATGATGGCACTTTCACCAAGCATAATGCAGAAAGCTATGAAAGCAAGACCAACCAATATGCCCCGTGGCAATACAAAAATCCTGGCTTTTTCTGTTTGCGACTCCTTTACCTTCAACATAGTCTTTGAAAGCCAGGCGATTATTCCAAATAATATAAAAGCCAATACGACCATCTGTATCTTTCCCGAGATATCCAAACCTGCAAGTATACTTGTGCTGGCTGCACCTATCATCCCTCCCAAACTCCATAAGCCATGACAGGTAGACATAATAGGGTATCCTTTTTTCTCTTCAACAATCGCAGCGGATGCGTTCATCGCGATATCCATAGCCCCGGTTGAGATTCCTACCAGTATTAAAATGATAAATAATCCGAGGAGACTGGTGGCAAAAACAGGCAAGGTTGATATAATACAAAAAATGATACTGATAAATACTGTTACACGTCCGGCTCCATATTTCTGGATAAAATAACTTATAAATGGCATTACAGATACAGATCCTAATGGCAGTCCAAGCAGGGCAAGCCCTAATTCACCTTCCCCTATTCCAATTCTTTCCTGAATATCGGGTAACCGCGTGATCCAGGATCCAAAGAAAATGCTGTTGACTGAAAAAAATAATCCTGCGGTTCTGGATTCTTCGTCTTTGAAGTAATCAATTAAATTTTTAATCATATGCCAATCAGGAATCTCTAAATATAAACTGGTTGAATTATTCGTTTGAATTCAATCATTAACTGTAAAAGTGCTTTAAAAATATTTTCTATCCCATTATCTATTTCATAAATTATATTCGCAGGAATGTGAAATAATGATGGCTCAACCAATAGTTTTGATATATATTAAGAACCTTTTACATGAATTCCTGGAACTAAAGAAAAACATATATACTATGAACCGTCGACTGTCATGAATCTTGCAAAGCATTGATCTGCCTATCATACCTGTTATGATATATATCATAATAAATGTATTCTTTATTACTGTATATTTGAGACGAATTAGTGCCTTTTTTATCTGATAATTTTTATAAATCACAAAACTTAATTCCTATTTTCTAAATTCACTTATTGAAAGATCAGTATGCAAAAGATTATTTATTTTGTTCTCTATCAGCTAATTAGTCTGAGTGTATTTTCCCAAAGTTTTCTTAAGGTTGATGGCAAAAGCATTGTAAACGAAAGTGGCCAGGAAGTTATTTTGAAAGGAATGGGGCTGGGTGGCTGGATGGTTCAAGAAGGATATATGCTGAAGACGTCGGAATTTGCCAACCCACAACATGAAATTCGATCAAAAATTGAAGAGCTTGTCGGTGAAGAAGCTACTAACGAATTTTATGATGCATGGCTCGAAAATCATGTCAGGAAAATCGATATTGACTCTCTTGCCTCATGGGGTTTCAATTGCATAAGGCTTCCTATGCACTACAACCTGTTTACCTTACCGATTGAGGAAGAACCCATATATGGAGAAAATACCTGGATCAATAAGGGATTTGAGCTCACGGACAATCTTTTATCATGGTGTGCAGATAACCAGATGTATCTCATTCTGGATTTACATGCCGCCCCGGGAGGTCAGGGTTACGATGAGGGCATTTCAGATTACAATCCAGAAAATCCTTCGCTATGGGAAAGCAAATTAAACAGGGATAAAACCGTAGCCCTGTGGAAAAAGCTAGCAGAGCGTTATACGAATGAAAAATGGATTGGAGGATATGACCTGATCAACGAGACTAACTGGAATATGACTGATAATATTCCTTTAAAAAATCTATACCAGGAAATTACAGATAGCATTCGATCCATAGATCAGAATCATATAATATTTATCGAAGGCAATTGGTTTGCCAATGATTTCACAGGCCTGACTCCACCATGGGACAACAACATGGTTTATAGCTTTCATAAATACTGGTCCCATAACAACCAGGATGCAATACAATGGGTGCTGGACATAAGAGAAAACTATAATGTACCTATCTGGCTGGGTGAAAGCGGTGAGAATTCAAATGTGTGGTTCAGGGATTGCATCGAATTGATGAACGATCATGAAATTGGTTGGGCCTGGTGGCCCATGAAAAAAATTGATGATATTGCTGGCCCCCTGTCCGTAACCCGCACTAAGGAATATCAGCAATTACTCGATTACTGGAATACAGGAAATAATAAACCTAGTGCTGAATTCGCAACTTCAGCATTAATGCAAATGACAGAGAATCTAAAATTAGAAAACTGCAGATATCAGAAAGATGTAAATCATGCCATGTTCACACAAGTCTCCGGTGATGCAACTGCCCCATATATGGAAAATATTGTGCCTGGGATTGTTCATGGAACTGATTTTGATATGGGCAGGAATGGGACAGCCTATTTTGACAAACAGGTTGCTAACTATCATGTTTCAACAGGAAACTATACTTCCTGGAATGATGGTTGGGCTTATCGCAATGATGGGATCGATATTCAAGTTACTGAGGACAACATATTCTCTAATGGGTATAATCTTGGTTGGATTGAAACTGGAGAATGGATGAATTACACAATTTATGCAGATAAGGAAGGATATTATGATATAACCATCAGGGTTGCAGTAGAGGGCTCGGGTGGCAGGTTCCATTTTGAAAAGGATGGAGAAGCAATAAGCGAAGCTATTATTGCACCTCAAACTGGAGGCTGGCAAACCTGGAAATCAGTTCATGCCCGGAATGTATACTTAAGCCATGGAAAATCAACTCTTCGCTTTGTCTGCGATGTCGAAGGATTTAATTTGAACAGCTTTAAATTTAAATTTAAGTTCGGGGATTTTACCGGTATTGATGATATAGACAAATCCTTAATAAAGGTTTATCCAAATCCAAGTCATCAGTCATTGTATGTAGATTTTTCCGCGGAAGAAAGAATTCCCAAATCCTATACACTTTTAAATAGCATGGGACAAATAGTAATGTATGAATCAATATCCAATACCTCACAGTCAAGGTATATGGTAGATATAAGCCAATATCCAAATGGCCTTTATGTCCTTAAAATAGACTTTGGTGAAAAACAAAAGTCCTTTAAAATAATGGTTGAGTAACAATCAGAGGATGGCTGGATTAATTGAAACAGAATCGTTAGGGTTACATTGAACAGATTTAAATTTATCTGGCTATCTGATTTTATTCAATTATTATGCATTCTTTATTTTTACCAAATATTTTATACCTGTTCTTTGCAATTATATCATAGATGAAATCATTGATTCTAACAGGAAAAATTTTGAAAATTAAGACAATCTTCCAGATTCCGCCTATTTCCTGAAATATTTTAAAAATGGCCCTGGATCTAAAATAAACTGAATCTCCAGAAATAACGATTACAGTTCTTAGTGCATCATCCGGATTCCTGAATCGTTTTAAAAGATCCTTGCCTGCTTGGCCCTGTATAGCTATATATCTGAATTTCCTTTGAGTGTCCTTTCTTAATATAAACTGGACGAGCCCGTTGCATAGGTTACACACCCCATCGTAAAATATAATGGTCCGGTTATCGCTAAATGTGCTCTGTGTATTCATCCTGTTATTTAT
>CAYMFU010000088.1:0-4329 GCA_964389805.1 uncultured Roseivirgaceae bacterium
CTGCACATGCTGATCCCGTCAATTCTTTGAGAAATGAATAATAGTGAATCCTGGATTAAACGATATTAAATGGGTAATACCTGGTTTTAGTCCATTGAATAAAAAGAACCCACTTGCCTAATAATTTTTACTATTAAAACAAGTGGGTCAATTGCTATCCTTAAAGGATAACCAGATCAATTATTTTTCAGGTAGCAGGTCAAATCTTATTAGTTGGCACTAACTACATGTACTATTCGATATACTACACTTGCTCTTCTGTTTCCTTCAGCTTCTCCTATTTTAGTCATATCCGGTACTTCTACACCTTCTCCAAACGGGGAGTACAGAGCATCTTTCAGGCTTGGATATATATCATAAGAGATCGTGTTATATTTAATTTCTTCACCGGTTGGTGAAAGTATCCTTGCGTTTCCCCAGGCTTTCTGGGTGGTTTTCCCTGCATCCATAGTTGCTTTGATAAATGGAGCCCAGATCTCATTTTCAGCTTCAATCAGGGCACCCGGATTATTTGCATTATGGTACACAAATGATATATATTTAAAATCTTCCATTGGATTCGCACCTTCAGCACTTGCCCAACCTGCAGTTTTAACAAATATCATACTTGTATTTGTACTCATGGAATATGTTTCCATTTCTTCCATCGGTACATCAGGAAATACAGCTTGTGCATCCCACATACCTCCCATTTCATCCATATCGGGTAAATCAGGGAAGGTATTCACAAATAAAAAGTTGGAAGAGTTTGGCATATCATACCCTCCTACTTTTTGAAATAAAGCCCAGAATCCCAGCTTTCCTTCATCGACAGCTTTTTGGGCTACTTTGCTCCAATACTTAGTCTCCCTTTCAATAAATTCATTGACTTTTCCATCATCAACTTTCCTGTATTGGTAAATACTAATGCTTTCATCTTCCTGTGCTATAGCATTTTGAAAACAAAAGGTTATCGCTACCAATACAGAAGCGATAACAATTTTTAGACGATCAGTTTTAAAGTTTTTCATTGTTGTAAAATTTGGTTTAATCTGGAACTTACGGAAAAAAACTGTATTTAAAAAAATTTTGTAAAAAAAATCTATAAAATCCTTCCAATGCAAATTACACCCAGTGAAAAGTACACTTGCGAATAATAGCTGATGTTAATGGAATTGATTTGAATTTAATTGGAAATGATTTACACCTGGGTATTATGCTTATGTTAATGATACCTGATATAGTCTGAAAGGAATTCAGTCATTCAGGCTTCTACGCAATTAGAAAAAAGATAGTCAAATAGTTGATCGAATAGCTTATTGAATGATTCTATACTAAACAGCTGCAAATAGTTTGAAAGGAAGCATAAAGATGGCCCCTATTATTTTGAACACCACGCCAAGCGTGAATCCAACAATTGCAAATGGGAGCAATATCAGCCAGAAAAATATGAGGATAAAAAATAAACCTACAGCCAAAGGCCAGCACAGGGTAAATAATATGCAGAAAAGCAATACGGCGATCAATAGTTTCATATCTACGGAAATTTTTTATCTGTTTAAAATCAAATATCAAACCAGAATTTCTAATAAACTTATTATCAGTTAATTGTATTATTTATTAAATCCTGTTATTATAAAAAACGTACAACTAATTGTTCAATTTAGGACAAAATCGGATAGTTTTCCATAATGGTTCGAAAAATTATTCATATTGACATGGATGCTTTTTACGCTTCAGTAGAGCAACGCGATAATCCTGATCTTATTGGAAAACCTGTTGCTGTGGGCTCTCCGGGTGAACGAGGTGTGCTGACAACAGCCAGTTATGAAGCGCGAAAATATGGAGTTAAGTCTGCTATGCCCTCAAAAGTGGCAGCGAGGTTATGCCCGGATCTTATTTTTGTCAGACCCAGGTTTGATGCGTATAAGGAAGTATCAACACAGATTAGAAGTATCTTTTTTGAGTACACTGACCTTGTTGAACCACTTTCATTAGACGAAGCATTTCTCGATGTAACTAAAAACAAAATGGATAATCCTTCGGCCACAATTATTGCAAAAGAAATAAAAGAGAAGATCCAGGGAAAAACCCGGTTAACGGCTTCAGCTGGTATATCCATGAATAAATTTCTGGCGAAAATTGCATCCGACATGCAGAAACCAAATGGATTGTTCTTAATACCTCCGGAAACAGCAGTTGAATTTGTTGAAAAACTGCCCATAGAAAAGTTTTTTGGAATTGGGAAGGTCACCGCTGGGAAAATGCATAAGCTTGGCATAAAAACCGGTTATGACTTAAAACAACTCTCTAAAAGTGAGTTGACCCAAAGATTTGGAAAAGTGGGATCATACTATTATCAGATCGCCCGGGCTGAAGATCACCGAGCCGTAAATCCACATCGAATTCGTAAATCAATAGGAGCCGAAAATACTTTTATAGAAGATCTTGTAGATATGCAAGACATAAAAATGGAATTGGAGAATATATCAGATATCCTGTATGAGAGGATAAAAAAATCCAACACTAAAGGTAAAACTTTAACTATCAAGGTAAAATATTCTGATTTTCAGCGAATTACAAGAAGTAAAACATTATCGAATTGGATTAAGAACAAGTCACAGCTCAAATCCACATATGAAGGATTACTGAATCAGGTTGAAATAAGAGATGGCATAAGATTGCTTGGAATTACACTATCACATCTTAATCATGAAGAAGATGAAAATAAAGATGATAGCCCCGGTTCTCAATTAATTCTGGATCTTTAAAACGAGAAGTAAGGCCTATATTGATTCATTTTCACTGCAAAAATTCTTCGATTGACTGCATTGCATTAAGCGAACAGAAAAATCCGTTTTATCAAATCCATATTCCGTTATTTTGACTCAAGAATTGGCATTGAAAATATTTGGAGATAAAGATCCAGTGGGTAAAATCATTACGGTTTATGACCAATATGAAGTTGAGGTAACTGGGATAATAAAAGATCCACCAGGCGATTCTCACTTAAAATTTGAGTGGATTGGGACAATGGAATATGCCAAAGAAATTGGTTATACAGTCGACTTTTGGAAAAATAGCACTTTTTACACCTATGTATTGCTGCCTGAAGAATCAAGCTTTGACATAGTTGAAGAAAAAATATCAGGAATACTTAATGACAAACCGACTCTTGAGAAGGGGGCCAAACTCAGGTTGCAGCCGTTACCAGAAATTCACCTAAGCACAGGAATAGATTTCGAAAATGCCGATGTTGGAAATAAAAACTATGTATATATATTCTTAAGCGCTGCCTTTTTTATCCTTGCAATTGCATGCATAAATTTTATGAACCTCACAACAGCGAGGTCAATTAAAAGAGCAAGAGAAATAGGCTTGCGCAAGAAAGAATCTATCTTTAGATCTGTTAAACTATAAAACCCTGATTGGATTTCTTGCACTTACAATTGTCACCATTTTCTTATCAGGGTTTTATCCGGCATTCCATATGTCCGCGGTAATGCCTTCAGAAAATATGAAAGGGAGTACTGAAAATGGCATGGGGAGTTCAAGGTTAAAGCAAATAATGGTTATAATTCAATTTATAACTTCTATAGTTTTAATGGTCGGATCATATGCAGTGTATAATCAGGTTAAATATCTTCAAAATAAAGATTTAGGTTATACAAAAGAAAATGTCATATATGTCCCGATCAACAAAAACATCCGAAAACACTTCGATTCCTTCAAAAATGAACTATCTGACCACTCAAATATTATTTCTTTGACGAGTTCATCGAGTTTCCCTTCACAGGGATATGTATTTTCAAATAACCTATGGGATTGGTCCGGGAAGGAACCTGATTATGATTTATTGGTTCATAATGAATTTGTTGATTTTGACTACTTTAAAACCTTTGAAATTGAATTAAAGGAAGGCAGAAGTTTCTCCACTGATTTTCCAAGTGATACAAATGCAGTAATTCTAAACGAAAAAGCAGTAGAATTAATGGGATTGGATGATCCTGTTGGGAAAACTATGTTATATGATGGTGAAAGCATCTTTACGATTATAGGAATTTCAAAAAACTACAATTTCAGATCGCTGCATTCAGAAATAGGTCCGTTGGTATTGTTTCTAAATCCAACGGATAATAATTACCTCTGGCTAAAGGTTAATTCACAAGATTTCGAATCAACGATTAGCTTTATAGAGCAAAAGTGGAAGGCATATAATCCTGAAAATGCATTCTGGTATAATTTTCTTGATCAGCAGATAAAGAAATTGTACGAAAATGAAAAAACAGTAGGCATTGTATTATCAGGTTTTTCATTACTCGCTATTATTTTGCTTTGCCTTGGCATATT
>CAYMFU010000089.1:0-3243 GCA_964389805.1 uncultured Roseivirgaceae bacterium
GTCAAAAGTCTGTTTGATGATTGAAAAAGAACTTGATGCGAGATGCGAGATGCGAGATACGGGATGCGGGTCGAACAAAAATTATGATCAACCATCAATCTTGAGGAGTAAAGGAATGAGTAAAGAAATCATTAATCACAATGATTTGTATCGGTTACCCTGGACCCTACCGGATAACGGGATCTCCTGGCTGGAACCGACCGCTGAATGTAACCTGGCCTGTGACGGCTGCTATCGCGAGAATGATAAAAACTCCCATAAAAGTTTTGATGAAGTATTACATGAACTGGATGTATTTCAACGTTTACGTAAATCGGATTGTATCTCTATTGCCGGGGGAGATCCACTATTATACCCGCATATAGTTGATCTGGTAGCGGAGATCAAAGCACGCAAATTTAAACCGATCATCAATACAAACGGATATGCTCTGAGCAAGGAGCTGCTAAAAGAGTTGCATCAGGCTGGTGTATTTGGCTTTACTTTCCACATCGATAGCAACCAGGGAAGGCCGGGTGAATGGGCCGGAAAAAATGAACTGGAACTAAATGAGTTAAGGCTGCACTACGCACAAATGCTTGCTGTCCATAAAAATATCGCCTGTTCTTTCAATTCCACCGTCTACCAGGAAAATATTCACCATGTACCGGGGATGATCCAATGGGCACATAAACATATTGATATAGTACACACCATGGTCTTTATATGTTTTCGTCACATTATTCCGCAGTTGCCATATGACTGGTATGCCGGTGCTGAGAAGGTACAATGGGATACCATCATGTACCATTCTGATGAAAACCGTAAAGTGGATATTAAATCAACAGATCTTGTCAAAATCGCAAAAGACCATTTCCCTGATTTTGAACCGGCTGCCTATCTCAATGGTACAGAAGATCCGGAAGCCTACAAATGGTTGCTCACCGAAAGGATAGGGACTAAAGATAGAATATACGGTTATGTGGGGGCTAAATTTCTCGAGCTGATGATGTCCGTTTATCATTTTGCCAGGGATAAATACTTGTCTTATGCATCACCGCAGACACTGAAAACGGGTCGATCAGCAACATTTTTATTATGGCCCTTTGATAAAGGTTTGCGAAAGATCACCGGCCGCTACTTGGTAAGCTTATTAAAAAATCCATTCCGGATATTCAAGCCGTTGTATATGCAGAGTATTATGTTTATACAGCCGGTTGACTTTATGCAGGATGGCCGGCAGAGTATGTGTGATGGTTGCCCTGATATTACGGTCCATGAAGATAAACTTGTCTGGTCCTGCCGCCTGGAAGAGTTAAAAAATCATGGCACCTTCTTACGAACTGTTCCCAAACAAAAAAAGCCAATCCCATTCCACAAAGAAAAAGTACATGAAAAAGTTATAGAATAAAAGCTGCCATTTGTAGAAGGTATATTTACTATTATAAATCAAGGATATCGTAAAAAATATTTTATAATTTGGAGGTGAGACTATGTTTAAATTATTTCAAAATTTAACTTTAATTGCAGTTGTTCTTAATGCAAGTTTGTTCCTTCTTTGGGGTTGCTCGTCGTCATATTCATTTAAGACGGATTTTGATCCTGATGTTGATTTCAAAGGATATAAAACCTATATGTGGTATGCAGGTAAAATTCCGGAGGATGATGCACTGAGCGCAAACCCACTGGTTAAAAAGCGTGTCGGTGATGGTGTTGACAAAGCATTACAGGCAAAAGGATATAACATCGGTACTGAAGATGTGTATGATTTTGTTGTTATTCTTCACGCGGGGATTAAGGAAAAAACAGAAGTAACAAACTATGGTTATGGCGGATACGGATATGGTCGATATGGTGCAGGTTGGGGCGGTTATGGGGGTTATGGACAGACTGATGTCTACCAATATGATGAGACGACCTTAGTGATTGACATTGTAGATGCGAAATTAAAGGAATTGGCTTGGCGAGGCACTGTCACAGGTGTGGTTAAGGAATATAAAAATCAAGAAGAGCAACAGTCCAATATTGATAAGGTGGTGACAAAAATGCTGGATGATTTTCCTCCTCAGAAATAATTCTAATCACTGATATTCCGGACTGGATCCCGGGTGCCATGGGTGCGATTCTATTCGATGAGAAGTCCTGATGAAAATAACTTATGTAATCATTTTTAATCTTCTTCCCGTGCTTTCTAGTGCACAGCTATCGCTGGGTATTACAGCAGGATCCAATATTGGCAAATTTGGCGGCGTGGAGCCCCGGGATACGGAATATACGTTACGAGCCGGTCTCAATGTTGGCGTAACATTTGCCTATCGTTTGAACAAAGACATCAGTTTGACATTTCAGCCAATGTATTCCCAACGTGGATCAAATATTGAAGTAGGTGAGGATACGCGACGCGATTCTCTGCAGGTGTATGAAGCACAAATTGATTTCCTGATCTTGCCCTTATTTATCAGGGTAGATGCTAATAACGGAATTATCTATTTTATTAGTGGCCTGGAATTTGGAATTCCACTCTCCGCAGAACTGGCGCATGACGAAAATAGCCGTGACATTTCCGGTATATTAAATAATGTGGATATCCTTGCTTCCATAGGAATGGGATTGCGCTTTTCAATAGGTGAACCGGACCTGATGATTGAATTCAGTTACTACCAGGGCCTTGTCAATTTCAATTCCGGTAATGAACAAGAGGATGGAAACATTATACTGGATAATTTTAAAAACAGTGGTTTCCAGCTGATGGCAGGATTAGAATGGGAGCTCTAAACGAAAAACTATCTCGGTTTATTATACTGTCAATCCTATTGTTCCCGATGCTGGTCAGTGGACAGAAAGATTCACTAACTACTATAGAACGAGCACTGCCAGTCATGAATGATCACTATTTTATTCCGAATTCAGGTTTTCCTGCACCATTTATAACCTCTTTCTTTAAGACGGCTATTGGTGGGGAAGTCACATTAAACAGTATACCAATTTACTCTGATGATGGAAATGTATTATTGGGTACACTGGAAGGTGAGAACTCCTACATCACTGCTGATTTTGAGGTTCAGGTGCTGGCTAAAGAATGGCTGGCTGTATGGTTTCGATATCAGGCGAATGCTCGAATTGGAAGTTCAACACCTACTGTGCTGGCGCATGGTGTTACATCGTTCACCGGCTTTGAATTCGGCTGGATGTTACGATTGTGGCACAACCAAAAAAACCAGTTAACCGCAACCCTTGCCATTAATAACAGCACAGTGGATGCCA
>CAYMFU010000090.1:0-17655 GCA_964389805.1 uncultured Roseivirgaceae bacterium
TTGAAAAACTGGAACACGATGAGTCCGAAAGGTTAGCACTGGAAGGATTTTTGATTATGATCCGAATGTCAGTTTCTTTAGACCGGGGTATGGAATTAGGGATGGATTGTGGGATGATTCTCAATCAGGCCTATACACTGAATAATCAGAATCCAAGAGCAGTATTGATGCTTGGACAATTTAAATTTGGTTCGGCCCAATACATGGGACAGGATACTTCAGAATCATGCGCCATGTTCGAAGAAACCATGGAATTACTCGAGCAGTCTGAAAATGAAGAGACCGAACCATTCCTGCCTGCCTGGGGTAAGAATTTAGCTCAAATATTGAAGCAACAGTGTCAAAACTAATATCCGCCCGACAATAATTAAAAGACATTTAAGTCGATCCGAAAATTTGGCGGAGAATTATATCCTGATGTATTGTAACCATATTTCAAATAATAAACTTTACATCAGGATATATTCTTTTATTAATCTAACATATTCGGAAATATCCAATGGAACTAGCTAATTCCTGGATTAAATTATAATAAGTATAAATAAAATCCGTTCCAATTTAAACAGGATTTCATCCTTAATTTTTTATACAGCTATGAAACACATTTTAATTATTTGCTTTGTATTGTGCGTTTACTCTGCGCAAGCCCAACACTATTCCAGTGATCCGGATCTTAATCAATCATTGATCACTCTCGACGCGAATGCCAGACTAGATTTCGGTGCTTTTAAATCTGATATCAGCCTTGGATATAATATATCAGAGAAGAAAATTGATTATCTGGCTGCCGATATTGGAATGAGTGCCGGAGATATCTACTTAACGGTTGAAATTGCCAGTATTACTCATAAGAGTGTAGACCAGGTTGTGGCTGTTTACACAGTTCATAAGGATAAAGGTTGGGGTGTGATGGCAAAAGAGTTGGGAATAAAACCTGGATCTCCTGAATTCCATGCATTAAAAAATAATGCAAAGAATAAAGGGAAGAGCAACGGGAAAGGAAATGGTAAGGCGAAAGGTAAAAAATAAATAACAAATCTTAATCAAAATATTCAATCTGTCGATGAATCCTGCCGATTACCAGTATTTATAACCTGAGGAGCGGGTTTCGATATCTTTTCGATGTGCTTCAAGAATTTCATCGATGCAGGCAGGGAGCGATCTGTTTTCTATTATGACTTCATTCGTAATAATCTGATAAAAAAAATCACGCCCCTCCTCTAATGAGATTTTTACCCACTGACAGGCATCACCGGATTTGCCAAGTAAAATATTTGCTAAGGCCAGATCATAGGATATACGGAAATCTGCCCAGGAACCTGGCCTGGTATTCCAGGATTTTTCTTTATGAGCAATATGCTCGTGGATAATAGCATAAGCCCCTGCAGTATCGCCCAAAAGAAGGCGGCAATCTGCTACATGAAGGGGATTATTACTATTTTCAAAATCCATTAAGGCCTCTTTATATTCTTTCTCAATATATTTTAAGATCCCATGGTTCCAATACCAATTGATGGTGTCATGAGTATAATTTAAGACAATGTCTGAGAAATTCTTATAATCAGCCCAAGCCTGATCAGCTTCAAGGCTCATGGAATAAGTGTATAATGCAAATCTATTATCCGGCTCAAGTTCTAATGATCTGCTGTAATATGATCTGGCCATTTCATTGTCTCCAATAAAATAGTAAAGTACGGCCATAAAATTCAATGGCTCCGGATCCCTGGGGTTTAATTCGATTGCATCTTTAAGGTGGTAGAATCCCTCTTTGAAGTTTCCTTTAGAAACCAGAAAAAATCCCAGATTTGCTATGGCGACAGTATAATTTGGATTAATATCAATTGCTTTCTGTGTGTAGGATATGGCCAGGTCCATGTGGTTCTTGGTCCTTTCAATCAATCCGAGGGTTTTATAAGCTTCAGCAAGAGATTCATCGTGCAATAAACCCAGTTTTGCATAATATTCGGCTGAATCCAACATCATCTTGCCATATCCAAACCTGAGTACCTTTGTAGCATATGCACCTGCCAGCGAAGCATAAGCCAATGCAAAAGCAGAGTCCATGGAAATTGCCTTTTTATAAAGCGAAATCGAAATCTCATTTTCCGTTGGTTTATACTCCCGCAAATATCTATTGCCCTGAAGATAAAGATCGTATGCTTTATAATTTCGGGTCGGTAATGTCTCTATATTTTCTTTCTCTTCTGAGGAAATGTTCGCATGTAAGGCAAAGGCCACCTGTTGAGCTACCTCGCTCTGAATCTCTATTACATCTACTAAATTTCTGTCGTAATTTTCAGCCCATACATGCATGTCATTCTCTGTATCTATTAACTGGGTTGTTATCCTAACCCTGCTATTAGACTTGCGAACACTCCCCTCCAGGATATAAGACACACCTAATTCTTCAGCAATCTCGCTAATTAGCTTATCAGAATCTTTATATTTCATTGAAGAGGTTCTTGATATGACTTTGAGGTCCCCGATCTTACAAATCTGAGTAAGGATCTCCTCCATGATTCCATCAGCAAAATATTCCTGAAGGGGATCATCTGATAAATTTATGAATGGCAGGACAGCTATTGACCTTTCTATCTTCTCAGGCTTTGTATTATCTGTATTGGAAGTCCGTTCCAGGTCGGGAAATGACATATACACTATTATAGCTAATGCAATAACCAATATTCCACCGGAGATAAGATAATAGAGTTTATTACTGGGTTTAAAGACTTTTATGCGGTCAATTCGCTCCTTCTCCCCTATAGCTACTTCATAAATACGAAGTGGCTCATCCACATTTTTCAGCTTTTCTTCTCCTCTGAATCTGATCTTAATGCCTGGTTTATTCTTAACATCCCGGTACACCTCCCCGGAAATGACAATACCCCCGGATGCAGAGATCTCCTGTAACCTGGAAGCTATATTCACGCTATCCCCCATAATATCAGCTCCCTCAACTACCAGTTCCCCTTCGTGAATCCCTATTTTAAGAGGGATTTCAACTTTTTTTGCCTCAAGTTGCAAAGCTTGAGCACAATTAACTGCAGATGATGCGAGGGTAAAACTTATTAACATACCATCTCCCATCTTGTTGATAAGCTTCCCGCCAAAACGTTTTATCAGGCGCTTGTGTATTTCTTTGTTTTGACGCAACATCTTAAAAGCCCGGTCCTCATCTGACCCCATCAGGGATGTATAACCAACGATATCAGTAAACATTACGGCAGCGTGACGGCGTTCCTGCATGATTGTTTATTGTTCATATTCAAGTTACTAAAAATACAGAAAGTATTCTAATTGGGTAAAATTGTAAATAAAGTATTTGTAAATAGAACTGATTCTATTCCAGGTTTACGTTCGGGTGATGCATTAGAAATGATCAATCAAAGCTATATACCGATCATGCTTATTCCAGGGCGGATAACAATAATTGAATCATTTTACCTATTTTAGTTATCATAATTACATTCCGATCTTTTTAACATAGTTAATAAATTAAATGAATAGACGTCAGGCACTGAAAAACTCATTAATACTTGGATCAGGAATGATGCTTCCTGCTACTCGAGTCAAATCAAATATTGATTCAAAATTAATTGATGAGATCCGGGCCCATAAAAAAGGAATTGCCGTTTGGTGGGTCGGGCATAATGGATGGCTGATCAAATCTGACAATATTCTGGTCGGGATAGACCTGCCTCTTGAAACAAAAGCAAGAGCAGTCCCCTCACCGGTTACAGCTAAAGAACTAGCCAACGAACTGGATATTTCGTTCATTACTCATGAACATAGCGATCATTTTGAAAGGGAAACTTCCAGAATTCTTCTTGAGAATGGAGATTGCACTTTTGTTATGCCCGCAAGTTGTCTTGATGCTGCAAAAAATGAGTTGCAAATACCTGATGACAGAATTAAGGTTGCTGAACCCAGAAAGGGATTTGAAATTGGCGAGGTACATATTGAAGCGGTAAGGGCAATTCATGGGAACAGGAATTACGCGGTTTATTATGAAGCCAACTTACAGGATTGCGGTTATGTTATTTCTATGGGTGGGAAAAGATTTCTTCAGATGGGTGATTCTGTTCTGTTGGAAGACCAATTGTTTCTCGAAAACATCGATGTATTATTTTTCTCACCTACCGAACACAATACTTATATAGAGCGGTCAGTCATCCTGATCAACGCTCTTGAGCCTGAATATATTTTCCCGCAACATCGGGACACTTTTAAGGTTACACCTGAAAACCGGTTCTGGACCAATGCCTATCCTTACGAAGTGAAATTGAGGCTGTCAAAGTCCTTACAAGAAAGATACTATATCCTTGATATGGGTAAAAAAATGGACATATTGTAGGCTCAGTACCAATTTTGACATGTCATAAAGTCCAGGCTAAAAAGATATGTGCAGCCTAGAACCGATATTTTGGAGGCTCAATCCCTTTTAACCTCAGATACACTATAGCCTGTCCCCGGTGATGGGCTGTATGATGATACGCAAGAAGCAGGATATCCCCAATAGAAAAATCCTTCCACATATCCTCGTTTTTATGTTTATGGTCCTTAGAGTAGAGATCTGCTTCATCAAGACCACTCAGTACCGACCGGAATTCATTCGATGTTTCTTCCAAGTAGCTATAAATGACTTGCCTTTCAATATTATCTGGCTCATCAAGATGTATATCCCCATTTTTGATCACAGTGGCGTAAACTGAGTTGCTCATGGCTAAATGCGAAAATTGTTTTCCAAATGACATTACATCCGGTACAGGTTTAAAATCAAGAAATTTATCTGGCATTGCATTGAAAACCTCCCGGGTATATAATTCGGAAACGTCCCATCTTTCTGTAAATTCCTTCAGCCAGCTATTGGTACCATTTGATTTAGCCATGCTCAATCCAGGGACCAGTGCAAAAGGACTTACAAATCCTATCGATTTAATGATCTCTCTTCTTTTCATATAATTAGTGATAAGATTATAAAGGTAATTTTACTTTTTTTGCCATGGCAATAATTCTTGGATCAGATTTAAGGTTTTCAGCCTCCCTGATTTGAAAAAAATATGGGATATCCACATCATGGTTTTCGTAAGCTTTCTCCAACCATTGAATAGCCTTCTCAAATTTTCCGATCCGGTTGAACATCAATCCAATGTATAAATCCTGACCTCTGGAATTCTCTTCGAGCCGAGTGGCTATTTTTTCCAACATCACCTGATAGCCATTTTCAGCATATTCCTTTTTTATATCAAGGTCAATGGGAAATACATTCGAATATACTATATCCAGCATTTGCATTGAGGTCTCTAAATCACCATTTGGATAACTGGCAAATTCCAATAAACGTAAGGTTAGAATGTTTTGCTGATTGATGGCCATTGATTTTTTAGCAATTTCTATGGCTTTGTCCAATTGCCCATTATGTGTGAGAACAACGCCATATAAAGATAAAGCCAGGTCATTCAAAGGATCAAGATCTACTGCTTTTTCTATATATGGAAAAGCCTGTTCCATCCGGCCTGTCAACATCAATAAATGTGCGTAGAAACCATTCCCCAACACATGATTCGGATTTGATTGCAGTACTTTTCTGAATCCTTTATCACTTGCCTCCCAATCCCATTCAAACCAACTCATCAGAGCCATTGAATAATTGGCTTCGGCATGTTCCGGATCTATCTCCAGTGCTTTGCGGTTATTGTTATAGATTTTCGGAAACGCTTCGGTTAAAGATATAACCCTCATTTGAAGCATAAACATATAATAATTGGCCAGCTCTGCATAAACAGGAGCATAAGTATCATCCAACTCAATGGATTTTTCAAAATTTACCAGGGCACTTTTAAATCCTTCTTCAGACAGTTTTTCGAACTCATGTTTTCCGGCCAGGAAGGCTTTATATGCTTCCGGATGAACTGTTTTAGATTCTGACAGCTGAGATTCTTCTTTGGCTGTTAACTTGACCTTTATCTTATTAGTTACATCCCTGATAACAGCTGAATGCAGATCAAAAATGTTCTCTATCTTTTTGTCATAGGAATCAGCCCATAAATGCTTCTCTTCGGGGAAGGCCTGTATCAACTGTACCTGTATGCGAACCTGATCATCCACTTTCATCACCGATGCTTCAATTAATCCATCTACGTTTAACTCCTCAGCTATTTGAGGAATTGCCTTATCCGTATTTCGGTAACGCAGGGTAGAGGTTCGTGAAATGACCCGTATTGAACCAATTTTAGAGATCTCACCGATCAGGGCATCATGCATACCATCCACAAAGTACTGCTGATCCTGATTTCCCGAAAGATTATCAAATGGAAGTATAGCAATGGATTCCATCTTAGTCCCTGCCAGATGCTGCTTGATTATTGTACTGACGGGCCTGGGCATACTCTTGTGCTGCAAACAATAGGTCTTTACCGGAGCCTCCACATTTTTCAGCCGTAACGATCCAACAAAAGCAGTAATAAAATCCCCGGTACTTTGTATAGCTTTCATGACGGATTCAGAAAAATATACTCCACCCGGATTGGCAACACTTTCCAATCTTGAGGCAATATTTACACCATCTCCGAATATATCATCATTCTCAAAGGTAATATCCCCCAGATGGATACCAATCCGAATCCTGGACTGCAAATCCTCATCTGCAGATTCCTGGATTTCAAGGGCACTTTTTACTGCCATGTAAGCGCTGTCAAAACTGGCAAGAACACCATCCCCCATTTCCTTAAGCCACTTACCTCCATGTTCTTCAATAACTGGCTTCTGCAGGGCCCGGTTTTTTTTTAGGAGATCCATCGCTTCTGATTCATTGCTCCCCATTAAAGCCGTATAACCTGCGATATCCGTAAACATGATGGCTGCTAATTTTCGCATAGAATGTGATTGTTCAAAAGGTTCAACTATATACTAAATATAGAGAGAAACTACATTTAAATCAAGGATTGAAAACCACTCTGGAAATTTCCAGATGCAATTTTCCTTTGATTAGCTTACCCGTATTAGTGTTGTAAACTGATTCGAAATTAAAGAGGGGCCTAATAAATGAATGATCTCAAATTCTGAATTCCCAACCTTGCATTTAGGGTTATAACAACAAAAATAAATCATACTAATCGGATTAAAATGTAACCACTTCTTTGATTATCCCGTAATAATATATATTATTGTTGCACATTACAACTGTTTCAGTTTTCAACAATTAGTTTTTGTTAAATAATCCCCTGAATACATGAACTCTAAAATACCTTTTAAAGATATCCCTGAAATATCCGCTTCCTGGTCATTGAGGGACTATGCCGGAACAATCATGGTCAGATCTGCTTTAGGCAGAAACATATACTCAGTAAATCCGGGACTTTATCAAATAGGTAATCCACATACAAAATCTGAAGTTTTTGTTTCTGCCAATTATAAATTAAGTTTCGATGTTCTTAGAAAAAGTCTGAAGGGGCTGGATGCCTGGATACTTGTATTAGACACCAAAGGCGTTAATGTATGGTGTGCCGCGGGAAAGGGTACTTTCGGAACGAAGGAATTGATCCGCCAGATCAGAGCTTATCAATTGGAACAGCTTATCGAAACAAAACGCTTGATCGTCCCTCAACTAGGAGCACCGGGCGTAAGTGCACATGAGGTTAAAAAGGAGACGGGTTTTAAAGTTTTTTTTGGCCCTGTCCGAGCTGCGGATATCAGGCCATTTCTTGATTCTGGATTAAAGGCTACTGAGGAAATGCGCTCAGTAAAATTTGGAATTGTTGATCGCCTGATACTAACCCCGGTTGAAATCTCAAATTCACTAGTTTATCTGATCCTTGTCATCATTTTCTTTTTTCTATTATCAGGATTATCAAAGACCGGGTATTCATTTCAGAATGCTATAAACAATGGGATCCTTCCGGGGATATATATTGTTACTGCTTATCTGTCCGGCGCTTTTCTAACACCCATTCTGTTGCCGTGGCTACCTTCCCGGTATTTTGCATTGAAAGGAATGATCACATCAATTGTAATTTATACTGGTCTGATCATTACCGGGATTATTGATTTCCATCTTTTTTCATTGATTGGATGGCTATTCATTTCAATGGGCATCGCCTCTTTTCTGGCCATGAATTTTACAGGGGCCAGTACCTATACTTCCCTTTCCGGCGTAAAGAAGGAAATGAGGATTTTTGTCCCTGTTCAGATACTTTTATCAATTAGCGGTTTTGTATTAGTAATAATTTCAAACATTTGGGCATGAACAATCTGATATATCTTAAAAATGTTGCAACATTAAATCTCGATCCTGCAAAATGCACAGGTTGTGGCATGTGTGCATTGGTATGCCCCCATCGAGTCTTTAAAATGTACAACCGCAAGTCGATGATCACCAACATTGACAAGTGTATGGAATGCGGTGCATGTGAATTGAACTGCAGAGACCAAGCTATTTCTGTTCATAAAGGTGTGGGGTGTGCCGCAGCGGTAATAAGCGGTTACGTAAAAAAATCAAACCCCGCATGCAGTTGTGGTTAAATGAATATTTATAATAATATATTAAAATACTTATGGACAAAGGTTATTTGCGAAAATTCAGGGAAATATTGAGGTTATTTGACCGGGAATTGTTCTTTCAGAACGTATCTTCCTGTTGTGGTGGTGTGACATTGGCTCAGTGCCATACATTACTGGAAATTGAAAATAATGAAAAGATTACCGTGACTGAATTGGCAGGCAATTTATTGCTGGATAAAAGTACAACAAGCAGAACCGTAGAAAGTCTGGTGAGATCTGGCCTTGTTGAACGGAATATCCCATCGGATAACAGGCGTATTACTACATTGAACCTTACTGATACTGGAAAAGATACATGTAACGATATCAAATGGAATAATGAAATATTTCTTGAAGACTCCTTATCGAAATTATCAGAATATGAGAAAAAAGAGCTTCTCAGACTCTTCGATAAAATTACAACCAATATGATCCAATTACGGAAGAATTCTTCTGACAATCAGGGTAAAATGTGTTGAATATTTATTTTGGTAGTTTAATAATACCGTATGATATCTCATTTATAATGTAAAAGAGGCACTAACAATACATTATTCAACTATTGTAACAGATTATTATATTTCTTAAGTTGAAAGTTCAATACTAAACGAAGCTACAATGGATCTTAGATTAAAAGGAAAAAATGTGGTTGTATTCCTTGCTTGAGACAAAGCCAGTTTTATTACTGGAGCATGCATAGTGGCAGATGGAGGATTGCACAAAGCCAATTAGTATTATCGTAAATCACTTAAAGTACAACCTTTAATATCATTATAAAATGGGCTCAGAACCAATACTCCTTAGACGTGATTTTTTAAAAAAAACGATTCTTGTTACAGGATATACGTTTATGCCCGGGATAGCCACGTCAACTGTTTACGCCAAATCCTCTGAAAATATTCCAGACAGAATCTCAAATCTCAAAAAACCAGTTGCCATAGCCATGTGGGACTACAGCTGGATCCTGCGTCATCACCGTTATGCCGAATTCGAGGATTGGGATAGGGTACTTGAAGGATTGGCAGAGAGAGGCTATAACGCAATTCGAATAGATGCTATGCCACAATTTGTAGCGGCTGACATCGAAGGACAAATCAGCAATTCTTTTAGAAGTGTCAAAACAGATTGGACACCATCCCTTTGGGGCAATGATTATACGATGACCTTTAATCCACGGGAAGCTTTGCTTGAATTTTTACCAGCATGCCAGAAACATGGAATAAAAGTTGGACTTGCATCCTGGTTCTTACGTCATGGAACCGCACGCAGGGACATATTTCTGGAAGAAGGTGGCCTTTTGCGCTCCTGGAAAGAGACCCTTGACTTTCTGTCGGATAATAATCTTTTAGATAATGTTATCTATGTAGACGTACTAAATGAATACCCTAACTGGCATGGATACGACTGGTTCAAAAATGAGATGAACAAACGTTCCGATATACAACAGTTCATACTCGACAATCCAGATGCGAATGTTCCGCCTCCTGATGTGAATGACAGTACGTCCAGGGCCAATCCTTTACAACAACAATTTTATAATGAATTTATTCGATCAACCATAACTCCATTAAAAAATAAATATCCAAACCTTGATTTCTTCGCCTCTCTTGATTCTGCCATGGACCTGGCGTTAATAGATCTTTCCCACTTCGATGCATTGGACTACCATGTATGGTTCGAGCATTCGGGTAAAATCCCTGGATTGAATGATATTCGATCCCGTAAACAAGACGTCGATTATAATGAAATCAATGATGGTCTTATTGAATATTGGTCGGAAAACAAAAATTCACTTATCAAATGGATGGATGGCAAGATCAGTGATATCGCGAATGCAGCAGCCAAAAATAATATCGCCTGTGGTAATACGGAGGGTTGGGGACCCATATTCTGGTATGACCACCCGGAATTGGATTGGAAATGGGTAAAGGAAAGTGCTGATATATGTGTCGACATGGCATTGAAACATGATAACTATAAATTCATATGCACCTCAAATTTCACCCATCCCCAATTTAAAGGCATGTGGGATGACATAATGTGGCATCGCCAGATAACCAATAGAATAAAGCAAGGAGGCTAAGCAAATATTTTTTCTAAATCTAATAATCAACATTACAAGACATTAAATACTAATTGGCATTATAAGCCTGCTCAGCATATCATGAACATGGTGAATCCTTTGATTTATTTATCAGGTTAAGAATTGTCACTGCATGCTGGACAATTTTCTTTTGGCTTCTTTTGTGATAATTCTTATATTGTAAGTGCTATCCTATTTATAGGGAGAAGAATCACATGGTTTAATCTCACACCAAAAACAATTAAAGTGGAAGAAAGGCAATTTGCTGTTATAATGTTTACCGACATTGTCGGCTATACTGCTCTTATGGGCAAGGATGAGAAAAAAACACTGGATCTACTTCACAAGTATCATCACCTTCAAAAATCTCTCATTGCAAAATATCGGGGAATCTTCGTTAAAGAGATTGGGGATGGCTTATTAGCCTATTTTACAAATGCCAATAATGCTGTGAAATGCAGCAGGGAAATTCAGGGTAATTTGTCAAATACTTCCGAGGTGAATCTACGTATCGGCCTGCATTGGGCTGAAATAATCATCGAAAAGGGAGATATTTATGGAGATGGTGTAAATATAGCATCAAGGATAGAATCATTAGCTGATCCGGGAGGAATATACATATCCGAAGCTTTGCATGAGGTACTGGATATAGAAAATCGCACGGAAAGAAGATTACTTGGTCCTGCCAGACTTAAAAACGTAAAGGATAGGTTAACCATATATGCCATTCAGGGAGAGGAACTACCAACTCCTTCCTTAAAGCGTTTTCAGGCACTGGCAAATCCGAAGAAAAAATTTGCTATCGTTCCCACAGTCATCGCATTCGTAGTTATCATATTGATTTCAGTAATACTTGTAAAATATCTTAATGACCGGACAAAAAAAATTAGTGCAGAAGCAACACTTCAAGAAATCGAAGATATTCTCGAGGTAAACTGGCGTGATTATTCCGAAGCATTTAATCTGGCGAAAGAAGCAGAATTAATTATTCCTGATAATGAGAGGTTGAAAAATCTGATAAAGCAGACTTCTGTCAATATCAACATTACTACTGATCCCCCAGGAGCAGAGATCTTCTATAAATTTTATAATCAACCTGAAAATGACTGGATTAGCCTGGGAGTAACTCCCCTAGAATCAATCCAATTGCCCGTTTCGGCCGTCCGATGGAGGATCGAAAAGGATGGATATGTATCTGTGCTGGCAGCTTCACTTACCTATACTTTTACTGACCGTACACGGATGAAACGATCGGAGATGTACTCAGGCCAGGATTTTCACAGGATTTTGGATAAAGAGGGCAGCATACCTCCTGATATGGTTCGTGTTCCGGGGGGCGCATTCCCATCCGGAGAATTAGGAGATTTTTTCATTGACAAGTTCGAAGTGAATAATCAGAAATATAAATTATTTGTAGAACAGGGTGGTTATGAAAACCCGGAATACTGGGAAGCTATGATAACTATTTCCGGAGATTCTTCCGGATGGCATGAAACTGTTAAATCATTTGTAGATAAGACCGGTCTTCCAGGACCGGCTACCTGGGAGAATCAGAATTATCCCGAGGATGAGGATAATTTTCCCGTAAATGGCATCAATTGGTTTGAAGCAAATGCTTATGCACGATTCGCAGGAAAATCCATACCAACCAAGGACCACTGGGGATTGGCACGCGGTGAAGGAACTCTATTAGTTATGATTCCACAGGTTGGTGGAAATGCCCTTTTCGCGCCTTTCAGTAATTTCCATGGAGATGGACCTGTTGAAACAGGAAGTTTGGAAAATATAAGTTCATTTGGAGCTTATGATATGCCTGGCAATGTTCGGGAATGGTGCTGGAATGAGTCCGTACAGGGCCGGTGGATGCGTGGTGGTGCCTGGAATGACAATCCGTATATGTTTGGTGGCTCCAGCCAGGCGGACCCATTTGACCGTTCAGCGCGAAACGGATTCCGCTGTGCAGTATATCCGGAGCCTGATTCAATTCCAGCAATAACTTTCGCTTACGCAGAATATGAAACTTTTGATCAACGCGTAAACCTTCCAGAATCAATTTCTGAGGAACAATTTGAGGTATTTAAGGCCTATTACGACTATGACAAGTTTGAATTGCAGGATACAGTTTTATCAAAAAGGGAAAATGAAAAAGGCTGGATATTCGAAAAGGTTTTATTCGATGCTGCCTATGATAATGAAAGGATTATTGCTTTTTTGTTCTTACCTACAAATACTGATCCTCCTTATCAGTCCGTGATATATGGCCCCGGTTCAAATGTATTAGGGGTAGAAAAAAGTGATGATCTTGAAAATTTCTTTGAATTTTCTGCTTTTTGCGAATTCCTTGTTAGAAATGGCCGAGCAGTAATATTCCCGATTTTTAAGGGATCTTTTGAAAGAAGAGAAGAAAGATCACTGTTTGCAAATCCAGGTACTCACCAATATACAACGAATTTGACCAGAGTTATAAAGGATTACAGAAGATCCCTTGACTACCTTGAGACCCGGGAAGAATTTGACATGGACAAAATTGCCTTTTACGGGGTGAGCATGGGTCCTATTTTCGGAACGTATCTTAGTGCGGTAGATCCTCGGATAAAAACAAATATTTTCTATGCCGGAGGTTTGAACAGAATGGGAAGGCCTGAAGCAGATATGGCCTATTTCCTCCCCAGGGTTAAGAAACCAACTTTAATGATAAATGGCCGGTTTGATTCTCTTTTCGGATTAGAAGCCATAATGGCCATGTATAACCTATTAGGCACACCTGAAGAAGAGAAGCGACTCATTTTATTTGAGAGTGATCATCTTGCCCCAATGGCCGATGTGATCAGTGAAACGAACCTGTGGCTTGACCAGCATTTCGGGGAAGTAGATTATACGATTGATATTGAACCGGCATTAGGCATCATCAACGTAACTTCATATTATTGATTAGGATTGAATCTTCAATAATGCCCTGCTGTAATCAAACGCATCGTAACAGCTGCCCACTAAATCATGTTTTTCAATAATTACCTGGTTTATCAGCACATTGATTCAATTTTTGATGCTTTAAATTTCCTTAGGCAATACCCAGGGTTGACGATATTCGCGTGTCAGGTAAGCATCAGCTTCTCTATTATCGACAAATTTCTCGGATTCTCCATCGAATATCAGTTTCCTTCCTGTACGATAGGCTATATTCCCATTCAACATCATGGATGTTGACATATGACCCTGCTCAATGTCGGCATTCAGTTCCTGATAATTTCTAGATCTCATGCAATCAAGGAAATTCACAAAATGAAATTCAATCTCAGCCTTTTCAAATTCTGTTGGCTCAAGATCACTTTTATTCACTTTGGGGCCCGGCTCGTTCTTCGGACCATGAAATACTTCATAACCATCACCGGTAAGGTGCATCCAGCCTTCAGATCCATAAAAAAAACAACCTGTTGTACTCCCTTCTTCATAATTTGTAAAGAGACTCCGGACTTCAATCTCCATGATCTTCCCGTCTGCGAATTCGAAAGTCCCAACCTGGAAATTGGGGATTTCCTGATCTGAATCCCATACGTAAAAACCACCGCAACTACTGATCTTAACGGGATGTTCTTTTTTCTTCATTCCCCATCTCAGTTCATCCATAACATGCACACCGTTGTTCCCGAATTCAGTTGTGCTGGTATCCCAGTACCAGTGCCAGTTGTAGTGAAAATGGTTTTGGTTAAAAGGGATCATGGGTGCAGGGCCCCGGTAAAGATCCCAATTAACTCCATCAGGAACGGGGCTGTCAGCCACACGCCCAATACTCGGGCGATGCCCGAAAACGACTCCACGGCCCATGTACACATCTCCAACAATCCCATCATGGATAGCTTTTATAGCCTGTTGAACGAGTTGGCTACTTCGGTATTGCGTCCCAACCTGAACAATGCGATCATATTTTCTGGCAGCTTCCACCATTTTCCGTCCTTCTTCCACGGTATAAGAGATGGGTTTTTCAAGATACACATCCTTCCCGGCCTGGCAAGCCCATATGGCTTGCAGGGCGTGCCAGTAATCAGGTGTTGATATTGCTATAGCATCTATTTCATTATCATCCAGAAGGTCCCGGTAATCAACAACAGTCCTGGGCTTAGCACCTCCAAGTTTTTCAATATCAGCAATGGCTTGAGAATAAAGATTCTCATCCACATCACAGATGACTGAAACTCTGGAATTATTGATTTTCGTAAAGTTGGCAGCATGTCCTGTTCCACCGTAATAATATCCTCCCCGGCTTCTGATACCCGCAACAGCTACATTAATCGTATCATTCGGTTTGTTCCTTGCATACCCTTTGATATATGCGGGCGCACCTGTTACCATACCAGCTGAGGCAGCTAATGAATTAGTGATAAATCGACGACGGTTTAATGATCCCATGGCTAAAAAGATTTATAAATGAAAAATATATCTCAATTTAATAAATAAGTTGTCTATTGCTTGCCAATCCTTCTAATAAAACTCGCCTACTTGTTTTTTTACTGCTTTTTAATCCGGTTAAGAAAACCCGCCGCCCTTTGGTCACGCTTTTCCTGGTGTGCAGTGGCTGTTCCTACGAATTCGAAATAGAACATAAGATATTCAACTTCTTCTTCAATTACGATCTTATTCTTAAATGCCTCCTGCATTGTAAGGTGATAAGGTTTGGTAATGACTTTGTATAAAGTTGGTTCATCAAGTCGTGTGTAAACATTCGTTAGATCAGGGGCGATCAAGGCACCTTTTGGGAGGTCTTCCTCTGTCACGTTATGACAGGTAATGCAGCCGGATCCGCCTTCTGCAAAACGTATCGAACCACTGAATAATCCCCTTCCAATCTCAATACTGTTCAGACTATCACCAATAGATGCTATTGTTGGTCTGCTGTCCTCAGTTGCGGTAAGACCTCCTGGATTCTTCACTTTAAGATTTTCATCAAATAGATCACCTTGCGGTGCTTTTGGGGTTTCAGGCATCGTTCCTTGCAAGGTCAATATAAAAGAAGCTACATCGCGGATATCATTGGGATTTAACTGATTTTGCCATGAGATCATCCCCTTCTCAGGGACACCATATTTTATCACCCAAAAAATATTTTTTATAGATCCTCCGTGTAACCAAAAACGATCCGTCATATTTGGGCCAATCCCTCCACCGCCATCTTCTGCATGACAAACCGCACAATGTAGATTGAAAATCTCAGCGCCATGCGCTAAAGAAACAGGATCATCTGTAACTTCAACGCAATTTTCATCGACATCGGTAAACATTCTGGAATGGATTGCATCCTGTCTGGCTTTTGCAGCGGTAATTTCCTGGTTGAACTCCTCATCTGAAAGTGGCATCCAACTAAATACATGGTAAACCAGCAAATATATGATCCCCCATATCATGGTCAGATAAAACAATGCTTTCCACCAGGGGGGCAAATGGTTATTCAATTCTTTGATCCCATCATAATCATGATCCATTAAAATGGATTCTTCTCCCGAAACAGGTGTGGATCGGGTGAGCAACCTGTCTAGGAGGTTACTGAATTCCAGAGATTTTATCTTTTCCTTTATGTCTTCTGATACAGCATCTTTTTGTTCGTTCCGGATCAATAAGGTCAGTAAATTTATTGTATAAATAACCAGGAAGGCCACAATAATGGTGACCAGGATCAAAATGATAATGAGAACCAGAAGAAATGTTTCCAGGCTAATAAACTCCATCGTAATTACTGCCCATATAAGCGCCCCACTTAATTTCTTTTTCTATTGGTATGGTTGTGATGATTCGGTTAATCTGCATACCATCAAATGCATAGGTCTTTTTATTATTCGTCCCATGACTGAATATAATATCCATCGTACCGTTGCCATCCAGGTCGCCAATCCAAGGTGTGGACGACATATTATGTCCTTCATGAGAAATTCCCAATTCAATAAGATCGCCTGTTGAGAAGTCAATAACCAGAAGCATATTGTAAAAGAACTTACGATTGTTTTCATCTATGACCTGATAATCTACAACAACCAGGACTTCATCCAGTCCATCCAGATCAAAATCGCCTACTACAGGTGAAATGGTATGATAGAATCCAAGTGAATCCATAAATTCAATCTCACCAGTCAACCCATTAACCATATATTGTTTGGTCCAATCCAGTTCAGGCCAGACACCCTGAGCATAAGAAATAAATATGTCCGGTGTGGAATCGTCATTAAAATAACCTGGAGCAATGGATGTATATGCCTCAGTTCCTGGCATAGAGACTTCCCATATCATTTCTTTAGTTACACCATCAAAAGCAAGCAATCTCCCATCCACAGAATTTGCTATGATATCCCGTATATTATCCCCTGTAATGTCCATCCATGTCGGTGGCCCGATGTACCCTTTACTCTTAGAACTGTCTAGTTTTATAGAATTAGAAATATCGCCTCTCAGAATATCTGACAGTTTAGTAACATAAAGATTACCCCCAATAGTTTCTCCCCCGGTCCCATAAATAACCTCATGGTCTTTCCCATCACGGGTTTCATTCGCCGCAATGGACATATAGATCTCCTTACCATCAGGCATTTGGGCAAAGGCCAGAACTCTTCCATCTTTCGAGCTCAATACCGATAAATTTCCAGTTGGACGATTCGGATCGTAAGGGGCCACCAGTACATCTCCTCCGTTGGATATCAGTATTTCTTTCAAGCCGTCTCCATCCTGGTCAGGGACAAATTGGGGATTGTAGAAATTAAACCACTTTTTGTTCTTTCTTTTTTTTGATTTATCAGGATCAATAAATTTCCAGATCAATTCCCCGGTATTCCCATTAATGGCCTGTAATTCCGCCGATCTCCCTCCTATAAAAACATCCACAATTCCATCCCCGGTAATGTCCATTAAACCGGCGGATCCAAATATCTGATCATCAGCCGGAGCCTCCCATAGGATCTCACCATTCTTTCCATTAAAGGCAACTATTGCTGAATCACAATGCTGGAACTCAATTCGACCAACACCCTGAATGATATCTCCTACCCCATCCT
>CAYMFU010000091.1:0-24225 GCA_964389805.1 uncultured Roseivirgaceae bacterium
ATATGCGGTTATTGCTTTTGCACCATAGACTCTGCCCAGCCTTGTCCATCTCACATATCCCCAGATATCAATTATCAGGATACAAGCCGCCAGTCCCATTGTCGCAAGTCCGGCAGTATATAATGTAAATGAGCTTGTCCACAGGTTTTTGTTCAATGGGAAAACATAACTCCAGAGTTCACCAACCAGCAATAATGAGAATCCCACGAAAAACAGATAGGCCACCTTTTTGAATGGCTCAGTTACGGTCAGTAAAAGTCTTCCAACCAGCATGCCTATAATAGCTGTACATAGGGCTGGAATTGTGCTTATCAAACCTTCAGGATCCCATGTTGCTTCCCATAAGTATCCGGGTATTATGGCTCTATCAAGCCAGGCGTCCAGGTTTGTTCCGGGTTCAAAATTAGCTGCTATGAATCCTTCTGAAATTTGTTTTATTTCACCAATTGGAACTTCCCCATGTGCAGACATTACCGTTCCGGAGTCGAGGGCTTGACTGATTACTTCATCTATAGGTACAGGCACGAGGGCCATGATCAACCAATACCCAATCAACAAGGATGCGGCGATCCCCAGCTGTTTTTTCCAATCGGTATTCAGAAAAATTAATGCACCGAAAAGGAACACTACAGCTATTCGCTGCAGAACACCTACCCAGCGAACATCATCTAAACTAAATTCCCAGAAGTCACGACGCAACACCCATAATAAAACTCCTACGGCATAAATTTTAAAAGATCTCCAGATTATTTTTTTATATATATCCTTTTTGGGCACCTTAGCCTCCAACCGCTTGGTATAGGCAAATGAAATGGAAACACCTACTATAAATATAAAGAAGGGAAAAATCAGGTCCGTAGCTGTTATACCATGCCAGCTGGCATGAAGCAGAGGAGCATACACAGCATCCCATGAGCCTGGATCATTGACGATCACCATCGCGGCAATTGTAAATCCCCTGAGTGCATCCAATGAAATCAATCTTTGCGTGGAGATTTGTTTTGAAACAGATAAATCACCCATAGAAAAAAATTAGTTGCAGAATTATTCCAATAAAACAAAAACTGTGATAATATTGCATGGCCTCTAAACTACAAACTTTTATTAATATTGTTCAAATTCGTTAATTCATAATCTGATGAAAAGAATTATTTTTATTCTGTCTGTATCATTAATTATCCTGAGTATGTGGACCTGTTCCGTAAAAAAAAGCCAGGAAGATATGATCCCTAAAGAGGGAGAAATACAAGTTTCATTCGAGCTCGTCAGCAACAATATTGCAGAAAGCGCAAAATTCCTTGCAAAATTTATATTGAAGAATAATAGTCAGACTACTTTAGGCAGTAGTGGCTGGTCCATGTATTATAATATGGTGACCAGGCTGCCTATTGCAGAATCGGTTCCTGACATAGTACGGTTAGAACAGATCAATGGTGATTTTTATAGAATGGCACCAACGGAAAAATTTAACCTTGATCCGGGAGAAACACTTGAAGTTGAATTTGAAGGTGAAGCCTGGATGATCAAAAAATCCGATGCTCCTTCCGGCGTATATTTCGTTTTTTCTGATTCCAAGGGAAATGAGATCAGCAGAGTTCCGGTCAATGATATAAAGATCCTGCCATTCACCAAACCGGAACAGATCAGCAGGCACCGGGATGACCAAACACCCATACCAACAGCTGACTGGCAATTTGAACAGAACAAAAAGCTTAAGCTCCTGGATAGAAGTGAACTAAAGCAAATTATTCCAACACCTGTTCAACTTGTCGAAAAGGATGGAAAAGTAATTCTAGACGGAAACCTGATGATACATCATCAATCTAACTTGAAAAGAGAAGCCTCACTCCTGGCAGATCAATTGGGTAATCTAATGGGCAAGAAACCGATGGTAATGGAAAGCCAGGTATGTGGGCCGAACATAATATGCCTTAGGACCGGTCAGGTTAAGGTCAATTCAGTTGATAAAGAAGCTTATATCCTGGAAACAGATCCTGACAAAGGTGTGATAATTACGGGAAGTGACCCTGCAGGAGTTTTTTATGGAACGCAAAGCCTGATCGCCTTATTCCCCGTTGAAACTTTTTCTTCTGCAAAAGCCGGTATTGAATTAAACAGTATAAGTATTTCCGATGCACCTGCTTTCGGGTACAGAGGGATGCATTTTGATGTTGGGAGAAATTTCCAGACAAAAGAGACGGTCCTGAAGTTTCTGGATATAATGGCTTATTATAAAATGAATGTCTTCCATTTTCATATTACGGATGATGAAGGTTGGAGACTTGAGATCGAGGAATTGCCGGAGTTAACTCAAATCGGAGCCTTCCGGGGTCATACACTGGATGACTCGGAATATCTGCCACCGGCTTATGGTTCAGGAGCATTTCCTGATCCAGGCATCTCTTACGGTAGCGGATTTTATACGAGGCAGGATTTTATTGAGATTCTTAAATATGCGGCGGATCGGCATATCGAAGTAATCCCTGAAGTAAATATGCCTGGCCATGCCAGAGCAGCCATAAAAGCCATGGAATTCAGATACCGAAAGTTGATGAAAGAAGGGAAGAAAGAAGAAGCTGAAAAGTATTTATTGTCGGATCCTGATGATCGATCGGAATATTCATCTGCTCAATTATACATTGATAATATTATTTGTGTATGTAAGGATGCCCCGTATACATTTTATGCAACAGTTGTGGATGATATCATCGAAATGTATGAGGAAGCCGGTCTGACCTTGAAAACACTTCATACCGGTGGTGATGAAGTACCTCTTGGATCCTGGGAGAAATCACCTTTATGTAATGAATTACTAAAAAAGAATCCGGGAATAGGCAATTCCAGGAATCTTCAATCCTACTTTTTTGGGCGGGTGGTGCAAATTCTTAAGGAACGTGAGCTTGCCATTGCTGGTTGGGAAGAGGTGGCGATGACTTTCTTTGAGGATGGAACCTGGGAAGCAAATGCTGAATTTGCCGGAAAAAATGTTATTCCTTATGTATGGAACAGCATATGGGGGAACCAGGACCTGGGTTACAGGCTGGCCAATGGTGGTTATCCCGTAATACTTTGCAACGTCAATAATTTCTATTTTGACTTTGGTTATAACAAAGATCCGGAAGAACCGGGAGGTTACTGGGGTGGATTTAACGACACCAAAAAGGCTTTCAGTTTTATCCCATACGATCTGTACAAATCTATAAAAGTCAATACTATGGGTCACGAATTCGATCCGGTTAAAGACTTTGAGAATCTGGAAAGACTTAGTACGGAAGGTTATAAAAATATTGTTGGGCTCCAGGGTCAGCTGTGGAGTGAGACGATCAAGGGACCGGATATGCTCGAATATTACAGCTTACCTAAAATGCTTGGTTTAGCTCAAAGGGCATGGCAGGGAACGCCATCATGGGCATCTATCGAGGATGTATCAAAGCGGGATGCAGCGCTTGACCAGGCCTGGAATGTTTTCGCAAACACCATTGCTCAACGTGAATTTCCGAGGTTGGACCATATTTTTGGTGGATATAATTATAGAATTGCTCCTCCGGGTGGTGCTATCGTGGATGGAAAGCTGGAAGCCAATACTTCTTTCCCGGGTTTTGTCATTCGGTATACAACTGACGGTAGCGAACCGGATAATAATTCCAGCCTCTATGCAGGACCCTTTGAGCTAAGTGGATCAGCAAAATTGAAAGCTTTTAATGCAGTTGGACGAGGCAGCAGAAGTGTAAAGGTCGATATGCAATAAAAATTGATACAATAATAATTAATATCAAAATCCGGGGTTTATATTTTTAATCAGAAATTGATTTATTATTCCTATTTAACAATTCGGGAACTATCCGTAGATTGAGATGGTGATCGGGCAATGTAATCCATGCCCGATATTAATTTGTATAGTTATCACTTCCGCATGATATTCCTCTATTCATTAATACAATCCTCTTAATAAATATATATTTCTATATAGGCTGGAGAATTTTATATCGGCAAAAAAACATTTTGCAATCAAAATTACGGCTAACCCAACAGCATCAGGCAAATATTTTGTTTAATTTTTTATTTATATAAATAGTCATTATTATCGGTATTGAGTGTATTTTGCATTTTTGTTTAACTTTTATACTTTTTTATTAAACATTTTTAAAACAAGTCCGTATATAGTTTAAGGAGTTCATTTAGAAATAAAGTCTTTGATATAACTCTATTAATAAATTTCCAACAAAACAAAATAAACTTATGAAGAACTTAAAAAAACACTTAAAAAGTATGATGCTGGTGTTCATGGCTATTGCAATGATCACCTTCGCAGGTTGTAAGGATGACGAAGATAATCCAACACCCGAACCAACTCAGGATATTGTTGAGCTTGCTCAGGCGACTCCAGATTTGAGTACACTGGTCGCAGCCATTGATGCAGCTGGATTGACTTCTACACTGAAAGGCCCAGGACCTTTCACAGTATTTGCACCAACAAATGCAGCTTTTGACGCACTTCCGGATGGAGCTTTAGAGACTTTACTGGCCAACCCAACAGTATTGGCTGACCTTTTAAAGTATCATGTAGTAAGTGGTAATGTAAAATCTACTGATCTTTCCAGTGGACCTGTACCTACACTCTTAGATGGTGAATCAATTGAGGTTTCTGTCTCAGGAGGTTCTGTTACGCTTAACGGTTCATCTAGTGTAACTTCTGCGGATAATGAAGCTTCAAATGGTGTAGTTCACATCATTAACGAAGTAATATTTCCTGAGGGTTTCGAACTTCCTAAGCAGAATATCTTAGAAATTGCAGCTGCCACACCAGATTTAAGCATTCTTGTTGATGCTCTTACTCTTTATCCTGATCTGGTTGAAGACTTGAGTGGTGATGGAACTTATACTGTGTTTGCACCAAATAATGATGCTTTCACAGCATTCCTAGGTGTAATTGGTCAGACGGGCCTGGATGATATTCCTGAAGAAGTTTTAAGAGATGTTCTTGAATATCATGTTATTTCTACAGCTGCTTTATTGTCTACTGATTTGTCTGATGGACAAACTGCAGCAACCATAGGTGGAGAGGATGTAACTGTTTCCATAGACGGTAGTGACGTATTCATTAGTAACTCTAAGGTTTTAGCGCCAGATGTAGTTGCAAGCAACGGTGTAGTCCACATCATGGAAGATGTAATGGTTCCACCATCAATAGTTCCGATAGTTGGAACAATAGTGGCTCCAGCCTATTTCAACAAGGACTTTACCACGCTGATCGCTGCAGTTCAGGCTGCTGATCCTAGTATTCTTTCATTGCTGCTGAGCAGTGGTCCAAGTGAGCAGGGATTAACACTCTTTGCCCCGACCAACGATGCCTTTGTAGCAGCTGGTATTACCGAATTGCCTGATCAGGCTACGTTGGATGCAGTCTTAGCATATCATGTGATAGATGCAACAATAATGGCTGCTGATTTACCAACAACTGGTGCTGGTGCATCTGCTGTTACATCACTGGGTGGAGATTTCTACTTGACAAACAAAGGCTCAGGTGTATTCATCAATGGTAACTCTGAAGTTACGGCAACAGATATCGATGGATCAAATGGCGTGGTACACGTTATTAACAGGACTCTGATACCACCTTCATCCAACGTGGTTGAAATTGCAATCAGCTTCAATCCTGATGAGTTTACACAATTGGTCGCTGCCTTATCTAGGACATCTGGTGAAGATCCTGATTTGCTGGCAGCATTGAGTGGCGATGGTGCATTCACAGTATTCGCACCAACCGATGCAGCTTTTGAAGCACTTTATACTGCCTTGGGTGTAGCTTCGATAGACGATATTCCATTAGCGACATTGACAGCTGTTCTTCAGCATCATGTTATCGCTACTCCAAGAGTATTTTCTTCAGATCTTGAATCTGGTGCAGTACCAACTTTGAACGGAGATATTACGATCGACGCTACAGCTGGAACCATTACAGACGGTTCAGGTGGAGTAGCTAACCTGGCTTCAGATGCTGCCTTCCTGGATGTATTAGGAACTAACGGTGTAATACATGTAATTGACGCAGTACTTATACCTGCACCCTAGGTTGTTGGGTATTTGTTTGATAGATTCCCGCCAATGTGCTGCTCCGGCAGTACCGGCGGGATTTTTTTTATTTACCCACATAAGGAATTGGTGATGTTGTCACATGCCTGAATAGATTGTATATTTATTCTTTAATTTTTTTTAGCATATGATAAGCATTGAAGAATTCCGGGAACATGCACACCAGATGGTCGATTGGATGGCCGACTATTACACATCAATAGAAAAGTATCCTGTAAAATCAAATGTTAATCCGGGAGATATCCTTAAACAGATCCCCGATAACGCACCTCAACAGGGTGAACCTATGTCCAAAATCTTTGAGGATTTTAAAAATATAATTATGCCAGGTATTACACACTGGCAAAATCCTAAGTGGTTCGCCTATTTCCAGGCCAATTCAAGTTATCCTTCCGTTCTGGCCGAAATGCTTACCGCGACCCTTGCTACCCAATGCATGATCTGGGAAACTTCACCTGCGGCTACTGAACTTGAAGAAAAAATGATGGTCTGGCTGAAAGATATCATGGGCCTTCCAGATCATTTCGAAGGCGTTATACAAGACACCGCTTCCACTGCGACGCTTTGTGCATTTCTATCTGCACGGGAAAAAGCCAGTAATTTTGAAATCAATAAAAAGGGCTATACGGGGGATGAGAATTACCGGATTTACTGCTCCACAGAAACACATTCTTCTATTGATAAAGCAATCCGGATAGCCGGGATGGGAGATGAGAACCTGGTAAAGGTGAAGGTAAACGGTAAGCTCGCCATGAGATCGGAAAATCTTGAAGATGCCATTGATAAAGATATCAGATCAGGGAAAAAACCACTTTGTGTGGTAGCAACAATTGGCACGACTGGCACCCTGGCTATTGATCCCCTCAGAAAAATAGCTGAGATCACTCAAAAATATGGGATCTGGCTCCATGTCGATGCTGCTTATGCAGGTTCAGCCACGATTATCCCGGAATTCAGGTGGATGATCGATGGATTGGAATATGCCGACAGCTATGTCTTTAATCCCCACAAGTGGTTATTTACCAATTTCGACCTCTCTGCCTATTATGTGAAAGACAAAGATGTGTTGATCCGGACCTTCTCGATAATGCCTGAGTACCTGAAAACTCAGGTCGACCAGAAAGTGAATAATTACCGTGACTGGGGCATACAGTTAGGCAGGAGGTTCAGGGCATTGAAGATCTGGTTTGTTCTCAGGAACTTTGGTAAAACAGAATTGAAAAAACGGATAAAAAAGCACATTGACATGGTTCAGGAACTGGCCAGTGAAATTAAAAATGATCCTGAATATGAGTTGATGGTAGAGAATCCCTTGAATATGGTCTGTTTCCGGTTTCATCCAGTTGGCATAAACGATGAAGTGAAGTTAAATACTATGAATGAAAGTATCCTTCATGAGATCAATGCCACAGGGGAAACATTTCTAACCCATACCATGATCAAAGGGGCCTATGTCATTCGCCTTGTGGCAGGTCAGACTTACCTGGAAAAGGAACACCTCCGGAAAGTCTGGCAATTAATAAGGGAAACCTGTTATAATATATACGAGGATGAATAAGATAAAAAAATATCTGGATCTGGTGGAAGATAAGAATGCACTATTGCAATATCTTCAACGATATATGACTGAAGATCGGAGCATCAGGTTTCAAGAGGTGTTGAAATATCGTACCAGGCATTTCACAGTTGCAGTCGAGGATGTTTTCAAGGAAAGGAATGCAAGCGCTATCGTGCGAACAGCAGATTGTTTTGGAATACAGGATGTTCACATCATCGAGAATCAAAATGAATACCTCATCTCTGAAAACATCTCAAAAGGGGCAGAGAAATGGGTTAATGTGAGTATTTACGATGATAGAACAAATAATACGGGGGCATGTATGGCAGAATTAAGGGATAAGGGATACCAGATTATAGCAACTTCACCACATGCTTCCGGATCGGATCCTGATAATTTCAACATTTCAGGAAAATCAGCCTTCTTCCTGGGGGGAGAGAAAGAAGGTTTGACAGATGAAGTCCTTGAACAAGCCGATGGATACATCAAAATACCTATGTATGGATTCACTGAGAGTTATAATATATCTGTTGCAGGTGCTTTAATGCTATATGAGCTCACCAGGCGCTTACATCAATCAGAAATAAACTGGAGACTCACAGAGCAAGAAAAACTTGAACTGCAACTTGACTGGACTATTAAAACCATTGCAAGTTCAGAAAATCTTATTAAAAAATACCTCGATAATAAGCCTTGAATTAGGGTTTATAATGAGTAATAGTATAATTTTAAATATCCGATTCACCTGATTTTTTAACATGATCAAGCATATTTTTTTACTGAGCATAAGAAATTTTTTTAAAAACAAAATCTACTCAATAGCCATTATATTGAGCCTGGCACTTGGATTTGCGATTTCAAATGTATTGATCGGTTTTACATTTCGAGAATTAAATACGGATTCTTATCATTCCAAAAAAGACAGAATATTTCGTTTGGTATGTGAGGATCCTTTCGGCCGTCATGGAATGATGAGCTATATGAAATCCGGCCAATCTGAGTACCTGATAGACAACTATGCCGAAATTGAGGCAACAACTGTGATCAATACCTTAAGATACAAGGGGATATCAAAGGAAGGATCGCCGGATAGTTTTCATGACCTGACGATACTATTGGCTGATAGTTCATTCCTGAAAATATTTGATTTCGAGCTGTTAGAAGGCAACCAGGACTATTCTATCGGCCCAAATAAAATGATTTTAACGGAGGAAAGCTCCAGATTGGTATTCAATAGTTTTTCGCCATTTTCGAGATCCGTGGATATTTCTGTTGACTCTTCGAAATTTCCACTAGAAGTGTCCGGCATTGTAGGAAGATCACTTGAAAACAGCCATCTTGTATTTGACGGGTTGGTTTATTATGGCGATTTTAAAGATAAACAGGCAGGTATAAATTATATCTTGTTAAATGAAGGTGCTGATGCAAAAGAATTTGAGGCAAAAGTAAATAATGATCCATCAATGCCCAGTCTTCTTGGTCCTGGAAAAATCAATTATCATCTTCAGGCACTTAATGAAGTATATTTTGATGAAGGGAATACCCGAAGTTTTTCTAAAGCCAGAGGGAAACTTTTTCTCTGGATCAGCTGGGCTATTACGATCACTGTATTATCCCTTGCAGGATTTAATTTTCTGAATTTGTTCTTTAATGCCTTTCTGAAACGATGGAAGGAATTTGGTATGAAAAAAGTCTTAGGTGCAACTCTTTCTGTCTTCAGGTTAACAGCTGTTTTTGAGGTATCGGTCTATATAATTATTTCTTTTTGTCTTTCTATGCTAATAACCTATACTTTATTGCCATGGTTCAATTCCATTATCGCAACTGATCTGACTTTGAATTATTTCTCTGATTTACGCATCGTTCTTCTCTCCGGGCTGATAATTTTGATCATAGCCATCTTGGTTATATTAAAGCTATCCAATTATATGTTTAAGATCAGCCCGGTAAGTATATTCAATCAGAAATCTCCTTTAAGAAGCGGATTTAACCGTTATATGCTAGGATTTCAATTTGTAATATCTATCATGTTGCTGGTTTGCTCTATTACTATTATACGACAGACGAGTTTCATTCAGAAAAAACCCTTGGGATTTAACCGGAACATTTTGGAAGTCAGGGCTCCCAGAGGAACTGATTGGAGCCAGATGGATGTTCTTCAGAATTACGTTAATACGATTCCGGGAATTATTAAAAGTTCTTTGGGGAGTGGCAATCCAATTTCCGATAATATGATTCTCAGATATGACCTGGAGAATGAAGAATTCTACACGCCCTATCTCTTTATCGGGGATGAGAATTATCTGGAAACATTAGGGATCGAACTCATATCAGGTGAGATTCCATCCATAGAAAATTCTAAGGCAAAATTGATTAATGAAGCATTTGTAAAATATTTCGAATTTCAGGAACCCATTGGAAAAATAATACCAGGCACGAAAGATGAATATATCTCGGGAGTGGTCAAAGATTTTAATATATCATCCTTAGAACAGGATATTCCACCGTCTATAATATCAGTAAAAAGTTTTTCCAGTACCTTATTGGCAAGGATTGATTTTGCAAAAACAGGTAGCATTCTGCCTGAATTTGAGAAATACTGGAAATTGGTTTATCCTTCCTATCCATTTAAATACTTACTAATGGACGATGAGCTTGTGAGGAAGCACAAAAATGACCTTGTTTTGAGTAAGATCATTTTCGCTTCAGCAATTATAAGTATTCTGATAACCTGTTTTGGACTCTTTGCATTATCCTGGGGTACTGCACAGGAACGTTCCAAAGAGATCGGGATACGAAAAGTGGCTGGTGCCACAAGCATCAATATCCTGAAATTATTACTTATAAGTTATTTGAAGATCATAGGTGTTTCGTTGATTTTAGGTATTCCAATTTCTATATATTTAATGAATAGCTGGCTTGAAAAGTTTGTGTTCAGGGTTAATATTGGAGTGATCTCCCCAGGGCTTGCATCCATATTGCTTTTGCTCATAGCTCTTCTTGCTGTAGGATACCATACTCTAAGATCAAGCATTCAAAGTCCAATTGAAATTCTTAAGTACGAGTAAATTGATCAAAGGGATAAATATTAGAATGATTATACCGATACTATTAATAACAGGATTATGGGACTGTATAAACAAGGGGATAATTACTCAAAAACGGATAATTAATAATTTTCTTCAATATAATCTCTCACGATCTTTACCTTTTCAGGTGACTTCTCAAGGGCTTCCCATGACCAGAAAACAACTCCATCAGATGGGGGCTGTAAAGATTCAACCAGCGCAGTTCTAAATTCTGTTTCACTAATTGATGTCTCAAGATATGCTTTGCTAACCTGGATACTGGGCAAGATCTTTTCATCTGGGGCTTGAAGAGCAATATCGTTCACCACTTCGTGTACCCAATCTGGTGACTGGATCACCATATGATGATAACACATAGGCGAAATATAATCCACAAAAGGGGCTATAAGCTTCAGGTCCTGCCCTGCAATTGATCTTATACCTCCTTCAAAATCATTGGACTTCCAGGGAACGGCATGGAAGTTTATCTTAATCTCCGGATCAACAGATCTAAGGGCATCTACCATCTCTCCAACATATCCCCCGATGGTATTACATTTAAATTCCACCCATTCCTTTTCATATTGGAGTAAAACAAAATCGGCCTTCTCCTTTACGCTATAACATGTATCAGGGAGGGATACCTGATATTCAGCCAGGAATTTTACAAGGCAATCTTCATCGAAACACGTTTGAGGAAAATTATTATATATCTGGTCAGGGAATACCTTTTCCCAGTAGACGAAGTATCTTATAAAATCCAAACTGATCCCATCTGGTTGAATCTCAGCAGCCAGATTTTTAAGATATTGGATATGTGATGAACGGTATTGCGTTTTATTCGGACAAATAAATCTAACCCAATCATCAACAGCCCTTTCACCTTCCCGGGTTATTGAATACAAACTCGAATCGTTTTCAAGCACCTCGGAATTATAAAAAGTTGGAACGATTAAAAACACACTTATGGAATGATTGCGGGCCAGTGACATAAAATTATCCTTTCCGGCCAGATCAGGACTGGCTAATATTAAATTAATACCGATCCGCTCCCAATCAGAAAATAGATCTCCTAAATCTCCACTATGCTCATAGATCTTGACCCCAATAATTGGATATTTACTTTTCAAATTTTGACAAGAACTGATGACAAAAATGAAAAAAATTGGCCCATATATTAAAAATCTTCTCATAATATGAGAACTTTATTCAATTTACGAAAAAAAGAAATAAATAAAATACCCTAGACCTGGATTATGACTTTTCCCACCGTATTTCCAGTCTGGAAAAATCTAACCGCTTTGATTAACTCATTAAAAGAATAGGTCTCCCCAATATGTGGTTTCCCTATATCCAGTTCTGTGAGTTCGGAAAGATAGTGGTTAAAATAGTGTTTCTTGTCATAAAGATGGATTAGGTTAAAAGCCATAACGGATTTATTCCATTCAATCATCCGTGTCGGATCCAGCCTGGGTCGCTTCCAATATTGCCTGATCAACTTTAGATAATTTGGTTTTTTACCCGGGCTGGCATAGTTTGCTGATCCGTAAACCACCATTCTGCCTTCTGGTGCCAGCAATCTGAAACCATCCTTGAATATCTGACCTCCAATACACTCTAAAACGATATTCAATTCTTTATCTCCCAATTTCCTGCGTAGGTCTTCCCTGAAATTATCTGAACGGATAATATAATCATCATATCCTTCCTTATTTAACAGATCCACCTTTCGGTCAGAACCGATACTACCGATTGTATAAGCTTTATATTTTTTTGCGATCCGGTTAGCCAGAATTCCAACACCACCGGCTGCTGAATGGATCAGTACTGTATTTCCTTCTTTTATATCTCCCAAAACCACCAGGGCATAATATGCGGTGAATGCCTGAATAATAAATGCCGCACCTTCATCATAATTCCATCCATCAGGAAGGTGGGACACATAATTTTCATCGATATTCAAATGATCAGAATACCCTCCAAACCGGGTAACACCCATAACTTCATCTCCCGGTTTGAAGTTCTTTACCTTTTCTCCCACGGAAACCACATCACCGGAATATTCAAGACCAGGGATAAATGATCCTTTGGGTGTGGCACTGTATAATCCGAATATGGCAAAAATATCCGCAAAATTAAGTCCAATGGATCTTACTTTAACACAGATCTCTTCTCCGACAGGCGGTTCCAGGGATTCTTCCACCAATTGTAAACGATCCATATTCCCTGCTTTGGGAGCTATTTTATACGCTCTCCGGGTTATTTTATCCATAGTTAATTTAAATTCAAAATTTCTAAATTAGTCCAAAAAACTGATAATCAAAACTGAATGCCTGAGCAGTATCTTTGAAAGGCCTCTTTACATTGCTGGTCGCCGGATGTGGTTCCGGCGTTGAATAACTGGCAGGCTTTACGGATATTTCCTAATTCTATATAGGTTAAGCCAAGGTAAAGATCTATCGATTCCAGATTCATGTCCATCTCTTTTGCCTTGCTCAACAGTCTAAGTGCATCTTCATAATTATTTATTTTATAATAATATATTCCTTTGTTCCGGTAAGACCAGGAATTGTAGGGATCTATCTGTATACTGGTATTTATGTCCCCCAGGGCGCTTTCAAACTCGCCCATTTCCAAATTTATATAACCCCTGTTATTCAGGAAATAGGGATTGTCAGGTGCCAGTGATAAGGCGTATTCAATATAATCCATAGCCAGATCAGGCCTCTGTTTTTTGATTTCAAGCAGGGCAAGTCCGCTATACGCCTCTGGAATCTCTGAATTTAACATCAAGGCCTCTTCCAGCATTTCCCGGCATGAATTGAAATCTTTTATAGAATAATAGACGGTAGAAAGATTTACCAGGATCTCCGGATTTTCAGGTTCAAGTTCCATGGCTGTATAAAAATTTGCGATAGATGTATCATATTGGCCAAGGTAATAATAACATAATCCTTTCCTGAAGTAAACTTCTGAAGTATCAGGAAATACTTCCGCCACAACATTCAAGTCATTTAAAGCCATTTTATATTCCATTGAATGCATAAACGCCTTTGCCCTGTTAAAGTAAGCCTCATTCATTTCCGGCTCAGCTATAATGGCATTATTATAAGCTGCTATCGCTTCTGAATATTGACCTAATTCAAAATGAGCTATTCCCTTATTGTTCCACCCTGAGGCAAACTGAGGATCGATCTGAACAGCTACATCATAATTCTTTATGGCATTATTAAAATCTCTTTTGTCAAGAAATTCGTTCGCCCTGACATGGAATTTATTCCTTTTCTTTTCCGACAAATTACAGGAGACCAATATCAGAAGAAATAGTAAAATGATAACAACCTGGAACAGGCGTAAAATAGAACTCCTTAATTCAAATAACATATACTCTATACTTTAACCAGTTTCCATTTACCTTTTCGAAATATAAGTACAATAACGATTGCCAGGAAGATTTCGGCAGCCAATATCGCAATATATATCCCTTTTATTTCAAAGGCTGTATACATCGCCAATAAATAGGCCAATGGGATCTGTAACATCCAGTAACTGAAGAAATTCACAATGGTTGGTGTTCTGGTATCCCCTGCGCCATTAAATGCCTGACTTACTACCATCCCATAGGCAAAGAATACATACCCAACGCAAATATATCTGAGTGCGATCACTCCATAATTCAGGACTTCTCCCTTGGCATTGAAAATGCCAACAAGAAAATCAGCAAAAACAAAAAATACGATCGAGACGACAAACAGGAATATCATATTATAAAAAGCGCATTTCCATACCGATTTTTCGGCCCTTTCAGGCTGGCTTGCCCCCAGATTCTGCCCCACCAGAGTAGCGGCTGCATTTGAGATCCCCCAGGAGGGCAATATGGTAAATATTATTATCCTGATCGAAATGGTATATCCGGCAACAGCATCACTGCCGAAATAAGATATGATCCTGACCAGGAATATCCAACTGGCTGTACTAATCAGGTATTGCCCCATTCCTCCCAGGGATACCTTGATCAAGCGCTGCATGATCTTAAATCTGAAGACCATATTAGCCTTGATCAATTTAATAACGCTTTTGCCATTAAACAATATATACAGTTGGTACCCTACACCCACACTTCTACCTATGGTCGTTGCTATGGCCGCTCCCTGGACTCCAAGTCCGTCCCATGATCCTATTCCAAAGATGAACAGGGGATCCAGTATAAGATTCAGCCCATTGGAGATCCACAATGCTCTCATGGCAATTGAAGCATCCCCGGCTCCTCTGAATACAGCATTTAAAATAAACAGGAGCATAATGGTCACATTCCCCCCTATCAGAACCTGGGTATATCCATAACCCTGGCTTATCAGTTCATCAGAAGCCCCCATTAAATGCAGAAGGTCCTTAGCAAAAATAAATCCAATAACTCCTATAATAAAAGCGAGAAATACACCAATAAGAATTGATTGAAAGGCCACATCAGAAGCATCCTTATACTTTTTCTCTCCCACCCTTCTGGACACCATGGCTGTAACTCCCATGCTTAAACCCACACAAATAGAATATACGATCATTATGATGGCTTCAGTGAGTCCAACTGTGGCAATGGCATCTACACCAAGTTTGCCAACAAAAAAGACATCGACAACGGCAAAAAGCGATTCCATCATCATTTCCAATATCATTGGAACCGATAACATGAATATGGCCCTTTCAATACTGCCACTCACAAAATCCTTTTCCAATCCCAGGACAGCAATTCTGAAATTTGATGCGAAACGCTTTATTTTATTATTTGAGGATATTTTATTCATATGACTTACAATTATAAGATTTTGAAAAAAAACCGAAAAAAGGCAGGGCCGGGATCAAAACCTTATCCCGTCGCAATTATTGATAAAAGGCTGTAAGAATTAACATATGAATCGTTTTTTCTAAATGAAGGATCAAAGTTGGGATAATCATATTGCTTTTCAAAGCAATATTTTAAAAATATATCTTGCTGGCTGGCTCATTCCTGAAAGCTGAGGTATTTGGGATATGAAAAAGAGGGCCTTTAGTCCGAAAAAGAAGGTCCCTGCATCCGGAAACAGAGAAAAGGACCCGATAAACCTAAATTATAACCAGATCTTTTTTCTTCTGATGAATATAATCTGCAGCGCTTAACGCAGCTATCGTCCCATCTGATACTGCTGTGGTCACCTGTCGTATCTTTTTCGGGATACAATCCCCAGCAGCATATACACCTGGTATATTCGTTTGAAGTTCTTCAGAAACCTTAATTTCACCCCACGTATTCAGGGCAATTTTTCCTTTTAAAAATTCTGTATTGGGGGTATATCCAATGAAAATGAAAACTCCATCGATCTCTCGTTCTTCTGAAATCCCGCTTACAGTATTTTCTAACTTTACACCACTTAATCGATCCTCCCCGATAAATTCCGTAATCTTTGAATTTAATACAAAGTCTATCTTTTCGTTTTGTTCCACCTCCGCTATAGCATGCGGGAAGGCCTGAAAATGGTCTAACTGATGAACGATAGTTACTTTACTGGCATATTTGGTTAAAGATACAGCTTCTTCCAAAGCTGAATTACCTCCACCAACTACTATAATGTTCTTGTCCTGGAAAAAATCACCATCGCAGGTAGCGCAATAAGATATGCCTTTCCCCTTTAATTCCACTTCTCCTGGAACTCCAAGGGTTCTTGATTTCCCGCCAGGCGATAGAATTATAGCTTCGGCCGAATACAGATCTTTCCCATTTACTTCAACCTGCCTGTTTTCTCCATTTAAACTTAATCCCGTAATTCGAACATTCGACTTAATGGTACATCCAAAATTCCGTGCCTGTTTGGCCATTATGCTGCCTAGCATATACCCACTAGTCGATTCAATACCCGGATAGTTTGAAATTTCGTGCGTCAATACCAATTGTCCGCCAGCTGTCCCTTCATTCAAGATCAGGGTTTTCAACTTTGCCCTGGATCCATATATTCCAGCGGTTAAACCAGCCGGTCCTCCTCCGATTATAATCAGATCAAAATGATTGCTTTCCATAGTTCAAAAATGGGTAGAAGTTTAAGAAAATTGGTTGCACGCAAGGAATAAAAGCTTTTTATTGATTAAGAAATCCTAAATGTCAGCCCCAATCTCTTGCGTGAACCAAAATCTGGAACATAAAAACAACTCCTAGTTTTCTACAATTACGCTAAATTTCTCATCAAGAACCTCACGGATTTGATCCATGGCCTGGATGCTGCTTGTTGCTTTTACGACTTTTCCGTTTTTGTAATAAACTGTAAATGGAAGCCCCATAAAATTAGCACATTCCGGTGCATTCCTAATAACATGCGATTCCGGATTATCGAATTCCATATCAGCGAATTCAACATGCTCATACTCTCCTTCAAGGTCTTCCATTATTCCATAAACTGGTACGCACATCGGACCCATTCTACCGCAACATATCATTACGTTTTCGTTCTGCTCGATAAACTGCTTGTGTTCATCGGCCGTCATTATATGTGTTAAATTTGTCTGTAACATAGTTCTATATATTTAAATATTAATATATGATCATATTTTAATATGACAAAACTATATCGTTAAATCTTTTTTGCCAAATTTTTCCTGGAATTTTCTGAAATTTCCACCAAGGGAGACTTCGCTTCGGCCCTGTATTTCCAATTTTTTCACTTTGATATGAATAAAAATGGCTTTAATTTGGAAGTCTATTGGGTTCAGAAATCAATTTTTAAGATATATTCCTATTTTTTATTAATTATAAATCATGAGCACATTTAATAGAAGAAAATTTATTGGCAGATCTGGCGCAGCTGTCGCAGGATCAGTTGTTGCAAATCCAATGACTTCTTTGATGGCCAAATCCTCTATCCTGGCAAAAAAGAAGAGGCTGGTTCTGGTAGGTACGGGTATACGTGGCTCAACTTTCTGGGGTAAAAGGGTCGTTGGTCAATATAGCGATTATGTGGAATTTGTGGGATTGTGTGATATCAATCCAGGCAGGCTGGAATTTGTAAAGAATTACATGGGGGTCGACTGCCCTACCTTTACCGACTTCGACGACATGATGAAGAAGACCAGCCCGGATATGCTCATTGTCACTACCGTTGATGCCACGCATCATGAATTTATTGTCAAAGGATTAAAATATGGAGTTGATGTTTTAACCGAAAAGCCTTTAACGACCGACGAGGATAAATGCGCTCAAATTCTTAAGGCTGAAAAGGAATCCGGCAAACAGCTGATCGTTGGTTTCAATTACCGATATGCTACCCTGCCCACAAAACTCAAAGAGATACTTATGAGTAATGAGATAGGGAGAGTGACTTCTGTTGATTTCCACTGGTATCTTAACGTATATCATGGCGCTTCATACTTTCGCAGGTGGCATGGACTGAAAGACAAAGGCGGCACTCTTCTTGTTCATAAAGCTACGCATCATTTCGACCTGCTGAATTGGTTGATCGATTCAGATCCCGTAGAAGTATTTGCCTATGGAAGCCTTGAACACTATGGCAGGAACAACGCCTTCAGGGGCGAAAAGTGCAGAGCTTGTTCACATAAAGATAAATGTAAATTCTTCTGGGACATTACACGAGACCAGATGGCTATGGACCTCTATGTTGCCAATGAAAATTACGACGGATATATACGGGATAACTGTCTATGGAGAAATGAGATAGACATTTATGATAAAATGGCGGTTCAGATAAAATACGCAAATGATGTTCAGGTCAGTTATTCACTTACTACCTATTCTCCTTATGAAGGATGGCGGATTGCCTTTAATGGATTCAACGGTCGCCTGGATTCCTGGGAAGGGATTCCCTGGCGAAGGGAAGAAAAGTTGACTCAGGCGGAATTACATGCACAGGAAATGTCCCAGGAAGAGAATGAAGAATCTTCACCCGATTACGATGAAGCCATCGTTATGGAAAATTTCGGAGACTTTAAGAAGATCCAGATTCATGCAGGCAAAGGAGGCCATGGCGGAGGAGATAAACCGCTGCAAGACCGGATTTTTGTCGATCCGGATTTGCCAGATCCTTTGCGACATGCTGCCGGTACACGTGATGGTGTTATGTCTATAATGATAGGCATAGCTGCCAGAAAAAGTATAGAAGAACAAAGACCGGTAAAAATTGAAGAGTTGACATCTCTAAAGCCGAGTGAAAAACGATTGTAAAAAATATTCTAATATTCCAAAAGCTGGCTGAGGGGAGTTTTAAACATCGTTATTTTAACCGGTGCCTCTTTTCAGCCAGTTTTTTTATCTTTAACAATATGAAGCCCACATAATAAAATAATTAAACACAAAGACGGATGAATAAAATTCAGGCACTCTACCTCCTAAAGTATTGTAGCTGAATCATGTGGGTTATCACGCTAAAGCGGGCCGGTCCCGCTAAAAGCGGGAGACAAGCTATCCGACTTTTGAAAATAAATTGTATACGGATGAAATATTCTATCAAGTCATTGGTTGTCATTATCTTTTCGATATTGATTTTTTCCTTTATCAAATCCGATACACCAGGTATTGTTGTAAAGGATCTGCAACATGCCCAGAAAATAATAGGATTAAACTTCACTTTACAAGAGCAGGATTCCATGTTGGGCGATTTAAATGACAGGCTAAAGGCATATAAAGCCCTAAGGGATTACCCACTCACAAATAATATTCCACCTTCATTGATTTTTAATCCTGTCCCGCCTGATTTTTACATTAATAATAATAAGAGACGCATACATTGGGAAATACCTGAAAACATTGAATTTCCGGAAGACAAGAATAAACTGGCCTTTTACTCCATACTTGAATTGGCATCACTACTTAAATACCAAAAGGTCACCTCTACTGATTTAACCTCATTTTTCATCAACAGATTGAAAGAACACGGGGATACCTTACAATGCGTGATTACCGTTACCGAGAAACTTGCCATGCAGCAGGCCGAAAAGGCAGACTTGGAAATATCAGGTGGAAATTACAAAGGGCCATTACATGGAATCCCATATGGAGTAAAAGACCTCCTATCCGTGGAAGGATATCCTACGACATGGGGGGCAGCTCCCTATAAAGACCAGGTGATCGATGAGACCGCTACGGTAGTAAAAAAGCTTGAAGAGGCCGGGGGCGTTCTGATAGCCAAACTCACACTTGGAGCACTCGCCTGGGGGGATGTTTGGTTTGGTGGTGTTACAAAAAATCCCTGGGATCTTAATCAGGGATCATCAGGTTCCTCAGCAGGTTCTGCTTCCGCTACCTCTGCAGGACTGGTTCCATATTCGATCGGTTCTGAAACATGGGGTTCTATTGTGTCTCCTTCTACGAGGTGTGGAACTACCGGTCTGAGGCCTTCATATGGCCGGGTAAGCCGGACTGGTGCCATGGCACTAAGCTGGTCCATGGACAAGCTGGGCCCTATTTGCAGAAGTGCAATAGATTGTGCCATCGTTTTTGAATCCATTCATGGTGAAGATGAATCGGATCAATCGCTTATAGATGCCGCCTATAATTTTGATATGAATACAAGTGTAAGCACATTTAAGATCGGTTATTTAAAAGACATATTTGATGAGAATAAAAGCAACATTAAAAATGACGCCCGCACATTAGAACAGTTTAAATCTATGGGCATTGAATTAGAACCTGTTTCCCTGCCGGAAAACATCCCTACAGATGCCTTATCAATCATCCTGGATGCTGAAGCTGCTGCTGCTTTTGATCAATTAACCTTATCTGACAGAGATTCACAACTTGTACGCCAAGTAAAAAATGCCTGGCCGAACTCGTTCCGGAAATCCAGGTTTATACCTGCTGTTGAATATATCAATGCCAACAGAATACGTTATGCGCTCATTCAGGAGATAAATGCCATATTAAAAGATTATGATGCGATAATTACCCCTACTTTCGGAGGGAACCAGGTTCTCATGACCAATCTGACAGGGCATCCCTGTGTAGTCCTGCCGAATGGATTCGATGGGAAAGAAAGACCCACCAGTTTCTCCATTATCGGAAATCTCTTTGAGGAAGAAAAAATACTTAGATTGGCCATGAAGTACCAGGAAGAAACTAATTTTGAAGATGATCATCCTCCATTATTTCAATAATTTTTGCAACTTACATAGCAATTGAGATAAATGGATACCATAAAAATCCTTAAGAAAGTACCGCTGTTTTATGACTTCGATAAAGAAGACATGGAAAAACTGATCCCTCTATTTGAAGAGGAGATCTTTCCTTCAGAAGCCTTTATTATCACTGAAGGGGCTGTTGGGGACTCAATGTATATCCTGGTATCCGGAAGTGTACGCATACTAAAAAAGGTTAATGATTCAGAAGAAATGGTCATTAATAACCTGTATGGGGAAACATATTTTGGTGAACTTGCCTTGATCGATAACCTTCCCCGGTCTGCCAGTGTGGTAACGAATGAATCAACAAAGATCTTTCGACTTAAAAAGAGAGTCCTGGACAACTTACTTGAAAATAACCTCCGGATCGCTAAGACGTTTTATAAGAATTGCCTTACAGACACTTTTTCAAGGTACAGGACGATTACGACTGATTTCTCCTCCTCAAAACATGACCTTCAGGAAAAATCCAGCACCCTGGATGAGATCAACAAAGACCTGTCAAGCGCCAAGAAGTTGCAGAACTTCTTCATAAATAAAAAAACACTCGACCACAATGCGCTCCAAATAGAAGGATTAAAGCAATCTTTCATTTATGATCCCTGTCAGGAGATAGGTGGCGATTTCCTGAACCTGGTTGAAGTCGGACAAAAAAAATATGGGGCGGTTATCGCAGATGTAATGGGTCACGGTATAACCGCCGCCCTAGCAACCGGAGCATTTAAAAGTGCCTTTTCATTAATGGTTAAAGATACAGCGGAAAATCCTTCTCTTCTGCTTGCAAGCCTGAACAACCACTTTTTTAAGGATATCTCCTCCTTGTTTGCTTCCTGCCTTTTCGCATTTATGGATCTTCGAAACCGGGAAATTACTATTGCCCGCGCAGGGCACTACTATCCAGTGTTTTACAGAAAGCGTAAGAATGGACTGGAAGATCTTGAAATGAAAGGACCAGCCCTGGGGATTATAAAACATGCGGAATACGAGCAAAGAATATATAAAATTGAAGCTGGCGACAAACTTTTGTTCTTCACAGATGGAATTATTGAACAGCGTAACGATGAAGGTGAGATGTATAGTGAACGTCGTCTGAAGTTGGCTTTCCTGAAGTTGGCTCAGAAGAGTGAAGATCATATTCTGAAACACCTGGAATCAGAACTTAAGGGCTTTACCTCCAGCTATAATAAAGACGACGATATTACGATGTTGCTTCTCGAATTCATATAGCTATCGGGGAAGATTAGTCCGTTTGGTATACTAACTATCCTTTCTAACTCAATTCTTTAGGGGCCAAGATGTAGCTGTTCATAAATGAACATAATTATTTTTAATTAGAATTAAAGAAAAAATCTGACAACGAATTTTAAAAAAGTGTTCAACAACATTACAAAATCAAATTTTTGTGTTTGAATATGATACATAATTCGCAGCAATTTATTCGTATATTATTGATTTTCATGGCTTTACATATTTTGGCATGGCTTATGGACTAATTATTTCTGAAGTAATTGAATTTTTAAATATATAAAGCCATGAAAAACATAATCAAAAACATCGTAGCGCCACTAATTTTAAGTGGGTTGTTTTTTATCCCGGTTTTATCCTCTGGTCAAACTTCAGAAGGTATAATAAATGACAGTAATAATTTTTTGATTCCTACATTAAATAATGATAAATCACAAGCTGAAATTGAGGCAATAGAACAAATGCAAATCATGGAAGCTAAGTTCAAGCTCCGACGATTATATCTAAAAAGATCTAAAAAAATAAAAAAGAGAGTATTCGCATCAATTTCAAAAGTGATAAATGATGATAGATCGCAGGCTGAAGTTGAGGCAGAAGAGGTATTACTGTATATTCAGGCAAAACCTTATTTTCAAAAGTTAAACCGAATTGATCCTATACAAGCGAGTAGCCAGCAGTTCTCTTTAATTTCAGATTTAATGGTGTTAAATTATGGTGAAGAAATGAGTGCATTACAAAACATTAAATAATTTCCCACAATAAAATGTTTGAACAGGTTTTGAAAACCCTAACAATGTTTGTTAAAAGTCCCATATTTTTAGGAGATTTTTAATCAATAATTATATGCCAACAAGTATTTGGTCGTTCTACATTCTCCTTACCTGAGATCGTTTCCAACATTTAAATATTTTAACTTGCCCCCAAACAAGTATGCATCAGACGCTTTCTCTATTAGCTTATCAAGGTTCTTAAGCTCAGATCGTCGATTTATAGATTTTTAGCTTATTACGATATTCGATGTTTTTCGACTTCAACGTGAGTCTGGCTTAGCTTGCAAAGGCTGTGCCAATGAAGTGGTACACAGGGCTAAAAAAGACATAGGTGAAGATGTCTAAGTCGCCATGAACAAATAAGCTGCTTTGTGTGAACATTTTGGAGGTGATCATTTAAAGTTGATACGCCTTTCCAGAGAAAAAGTATTTTCAGGTTCTGTTTCTGTATTATTCGCAAAATATAATATATATTCTCCTGGCCTTGTAAACACTATTTCCTCAATCTGTTCTCCTGTGTTTTCATCAAACCTTATTCCCTTGAAACTTAAAGGATCTAATACAAGCTCCCTTTTGAATTTGACCTCATCAAATTCACTCTGTGTATTTAAAAAATAGTAAACATATCCCTCTGGCGAAATAATCAGTAAATGGTTTGGATGTGGATCCCCTAGTTTAATTATTAATTTTGTATCACTCCTGAATGAAAAGGAATCATCTATATCAAGAAAAGCTATAGTAACCTCCTTTGTAGAACAGTTAACAAATAAAAACAGTGCGAATGGAAAAAAGAACCTAGTAATCACTCGATACCTCCAGAATGTCGTAAAACGGTTCACCTGTAAAATGGCGTACCTGTTAAAGTTCAAAAATCTTGTCCTTTAAATATAGTGAATGGGCAGATGTTATGCAATTGCAAAGAGTGTGGTTATTATATGTTTTTCAAGCCTGAGATCTATTTGACATTCTCAAATATTTCGTAACTTGTATTTAGGAAGGTGATTTTATTTTTTGATTTATACCGTTAGGGATGCCTTACGGTACTGATTTATTAAATTTTTAAATCAAGAGATCAATAAATTCTCAAAATAAAACATGCAAGAGAGACGGTTAGCTGCCATCATGTTCACCGACATTGTCGGTTATACTTCCGTAATGAGTGAAGATGAACGAAAAGCGTTTAAGCAGTTACGGATAAATCGATCAATTCATAAATCACTTATTAAAAAATACAATGGTGCGTTTTTGAAAGAGATGGGAGATGGTATCCTGGCTAGTTTTCCGTCTGCTACCAAAGCCGTGTTGTGTGCGGAAGAAATCCAGCGAACCTCTAAAAAAG
>CAYMFU010000092.1:0-31536 GCA_964389805.1 uncultured Roseivirgaceae bacterium
TCAATTCCTCTTTTCAAATCCATAGGATTCGCACCGGCGGCGACGTTTTTTATTCCATTTACATATATTGCTTGTGCAAGAACCGTAGCGGTTGTTGTTCCATCACCAGCATCATCAGCTGTCTTTGAGGCTACCTCTTTAACCAATTGAGCACCCATGTTCTCAACTGGATCCTTGAGCTCAATTTCTTTTGCAACGGATACTCCGTCCTTAGTAACTGAAGGAGCACCGAATTTCTTATCGATAATTACATTTCTACCCTTTGGTCCAAGCGTAACCTTTACGGCCTCGGATATTGTATCAACACCCTTTTTTAGTTTGTTTCTAGCTTCTGTATCAAAAATGATTTGCTTTGCCATAATGAATTTATATTTTATGATTAAATGATTGCGAAAATATCAGATTCCCTCATGATGAGATATTCTTTACCATCAACTGTAATTTCAGTACCGGCATACTTTCCGTAAAGGATAGTGTCACCAACTTTTACGGTTAACGGTTCATCTTTTGTACCAGCACCAACAGCTACGACAGAACCTTTCTGTGGTTTCTCTTTTGCGGTGTCAGGAATAATAATACCAGATGTGGTGGTTTCTTCAGCTTGTGCAGGCTCAACAAGAACCCTGTCAGCTAATGGTTTTAAACTTACTTTAGACATATTATTTATTTTATTTAGATTTGTTAATCATTTAAAAAGTCTATTTCCCTTCTACATTTCTCATGCCAATCTGTTTTTTGACCGTTTTTTACCTATAAAGACTGACATTTTTTCATTCTTATTGTCAGATTAACCTGTTCGGGACAATATTTCTGTCAAATAATCTGTGTTGTAATATTCGTTTTCATTTATTATATTTTGATCAGGGAAAGATTAGGCATACTAAATTTTGTATTTACATGGATAAATTAGAGAATAATTGGTTGACAGAAGGCCTCATTGATTTTGAGTATAAAAAATATGTGTTACTGGCATATTTGAAAAATATCAGACAAAATTTCAGGGTTAATAAATTATATCCCTTTTTGTCAGACCTGATAAGCCATTATCAACACCTTAAAAGTTTGCAGAAAAATAAAATTATGCTCTCTAATCAGTTTCCTGTAGCATTGAATCTGGAAGAGCTTATGGTACAAAAACTTAAGTTTGACAGGATGATAAAAGACGATGAGGTTAGCCAGGAGCTTGAAGATATCATCGTTTTCTCAATTGATAAAATGCAGGATACCATGAAGGCCGGCCGGGAGATATATGAAATTGTTGAGGGGAATATGGAGATCAACCCCATTGGTCTGACTTCACTATATCAAAATGAAGGTTACCTATTCATTGATCATAGCGGGAAAAGTTCATTTTATATTTACCAATACAAGATCACTGTTTTTGAAGGATCGACTGACAAATACAGAGGAATTCATACCACATTGGTCGACCGGGTTAAAAAGAGTATTTCAGTAACGTATGACCAAATGCGGTTGAAACTTGTTCAAAAAAACAAGGACCTGCCTAATCCAGCGACCTATTTAATTAGTTCAAAATTTACCTATCCATTGGAAGAAACAATACTTCCTGTAGCAAAGAGATTATTAGTGAGGTATGTTAATGTGGCGTAATAGCGAATTATTCGCCGGCAGTGGAGTCCGTTCCCTGCAAGTCACCACCACTTTCAAGATTTGGATCTATCGACGGCAATACCGTTCTTTCCTGGGCCCGGTCAACATTCGGACTACTGAATGAATCACTTACAGGCTCCTGAATGATCAGGTTTGTGGATAAGGTTAATACAACCAGGGCTAGCGCCAATCCCCAGGTAATCTTCTCCATTAAATCTGTGGTTCTTTTTACACCCATTAATTGGGATGATCCTGAACCGCCAAACTGGCTGGACAGTCCACCACCTTTAGAATTCTGTGCCAAAACTACCAGAACAAGCAAAATGGCTGTGATTGTTATGAGTGTTACTATTAATGCAAGCATCTTATTTCTTCAGTTTCTTCTTCAACTCTTCAATTTGAGTTGCAAAGTAAGCCTTTTTTTGTGGAAACTTCCAAATTAATTTCTTGTAAATATCAATTGCCGTTTCAAGCTTGCCTTGCTTGATCATTATGCTGGCAAGGTTTTCAGATATGATGTCGTCGCGAAATTTTACGCTGTGTGCACTGAGATCTTTCTTTTCTTTCAGTTCTTTTGAAGAACGTACATTCTGCATTTGAGGATCAGATTGTATAAATTTTTCAATGAGTTTTTCCTGTTCTTCCTTTTTTAGTTTTTTCTTAGGCGGGGGATTGGATTCTTCAAGCCTAGTCAGGAAGTCTTTGATCACTGCCGGGTCTTCCTCTTCATAGTCAGGATAATTTTCCTTTTCATGATCCTCAGTTGGTGGAGATGTTTTTAGATCACTTTTTTCTGACTTAATTTCTTCACCGACCGAATCCTTGTTTTTATCCTTATGTCTATCCTTTTTCTTACTTTTTTCCTTTCTGGAGGTTTTTTCTTTAGAAGGGCTGTCAATATTCAGAAGGTTTAACAGAGAGGCTTTGTGTTTCTTCAACTCAGAAATATTTTCCATAATTTCCTTGCTTAAAGAAGAGGGTTCTTCCTCATCAACTGTATCAATGGCTTCTGAATGCTCTAACTCTTCATTTAATCCATCCAGCTTGTCCTCCTGTTTGTCCTCCAGCTTATCTTCCAGCTTATCCTCTAGCTTGCTTTCCTGCTTGTCTTTCTGTTTGTCCTCCTTCTTGTCTTCCTCTTTATCCTCTTTCTTATCCTCCTTCTTGCCTTCCTGTTTTTCTTCCAGCTTGTCCTCCAGCTTCCTTTCCTGCTTCTCTTCTTGTTTGTCTTCCAGTTTGCTTTCCTGCTTCTCCTCTTGTTTGTCCTCCAGCTTGCTTTCCTGTTTGTCTTTCTTTTTTTCCTCCTGTTTTTTGGCCAATTCCTCTTCAAGCATTTCAGCTTTATCTTCCAGGCCCTCAGCAATTTTTTCCGATTCCGTTGATTTATCCAATCTGGATTCAGTTTCTACAGCAGGTGGCGATTCAACATCCTTCTCTGCCACTTTTTCGTCTTTTGGTATTATTTCTTCGGCTGTGGTAACAGCAGCGGCTTTATCCAGTTTTTTATTCTTTTTATCCTTGGATTTTAAAGGCACCTCTGTGGAAGGCGCGATTGATAATTTATCCTTTGATAAAAAACCCTTTAAAATGGATCTATCAGCTATATAAATGGCTGCTTTTGTCAGGCTCCTGGCTTTATCTTTAGTTTCATGCAGATTGTCTAATCTTGCCTGTAAAACTTTCAAAAAAGGGCTATAAGAATATTCATCAGAAAAGGAGTTTATCAGTTTAACTTCCTTTTCTGTGGCTATCCCAGGATCCTTAATGATTTGTGCAAGTCTCTTGTTATTCAATTTCGCCACTTTTAAAAATGAATTCGAATATTAACAAATTTATTACCAATTCGCCACAGAAGCATTAAAAATATCAACATATAATTGTTCGAATATCTCCTCAACCAGAGTTGGTTCAATGGCAGAAATTGAAGTAGTACTTGGGTCGTAATCAGCATAAAACGAGAATTGCTGGTCAAAATCAAAGGTATCGTCATCTGTATTAATATATTCAACACGTATTCTGATGGTCAATCTTTGCAGGCCGGCATTATCCGGTGCGTTCTCATTAATTCCAACGGTTGGGGCGATTGGTCTGTAATTGAATGAAGCAATATTGCCACTAAACTGAAGGTCCCCATTTCCTGAATTGTCGATCCCCAGATTCGTATTGTTCTGGAAATATTCTTTCAGCCCTTCTGTAAACTGCTGGCTAAGATAGGGTGGACCATCACCAGCTTCGTTATAAAAGAAATCAATGGAAACGGTTTCAATATCGGGTGAAATGCTGGCCCCTGAAAAGGAATATATACCACATTGATACAATGAGGCGGACAGCATGATCAATAAAAAAGTAATATGTCTATTCCCCAATCTCAAATTGTTTGATTTTACGGTAGAGCGTCCTCTCTGATATCCCAAGATCTTTTGCCGCGTACTTTCGTTTATTATTATTCTTCTTTAAAGCCTTTATGATCAGTTCCTTTTCTTTTTCCTCTAAAGATAACGATTCTTCTGATTCTGTTTCGTGTGAAATATCTTCAACATTAGAATAAACGAAATCTTTGGTGGGATCAGTTGTAGGTTTGATCATTAAAGCCGTGGTCTTTTCATCATGGTCCTTTTCCGCATTGGTCTCCAGGTTATCCATAATACTGCTTTGTTTACTTACAGCCTCAGCATCAAAATCCTCCTCGCTGATGATACCATTGACCAACTTTTTGAGTTCCGTCACATCTCTTCTCATTTCAAAAAGAACTTTATACAAAAGTTCCCTCTCTGACACCCCCTCCTCATTTTTGTTTTTATATAATGCTGGAATAAGATTTTCTTCACGCGGGAGGTATTTCAGAAGGATTTCTGCACTTATATTCCTGTCTGTTTCAAGGATGGAGATTTGTTCCACCAGGTTTTTCAGTTGACGTATATTGCCCGGGAACCTGTAATTAAGTAAGATTTCCTTGCCATCTTCGGTTAAGATGATGGGTTTGGTTCGATACTTTTCTGAAAAGTCAGACGCAAATTTCCTGAACAATAAGATAATGTCCTCTCCACGTTCCCGGAGTGGCGGAACAAATATTGGCACCGTATTGAGCCTGTAGAATAGGTCCTCGCGGAACTTCCCATTTTCAACAGCCTTCTGCAGGTTAATGTTTGTCGCAGCCAGTACCCTGACATCCGCTTTCTGAACTTTGGAAGATCCTACCTTAATAAATTCCCCGTATTCCAGAACCCTGAGCAAACGTGCTTGAGTATTTTGAGGCATCTCACCTATTTCGTCTAGGAATATAGTTCCACTGTTTGTCACCTCAAAATAACCCTTCCGCGCCTCATGAGCACCAGTAAACGATCCTTTTTCATGACCAAACAACTCAGAGTCGATGGTCCCTTGTGGAATAGCGCCACAGTTGATCGCAATGAATTGACCGTGTTTTCTATGGCTTTGCTGGTGAATGATCTTGCTGAAGGATTCTTTTCCTGTTCCACTCTCACCACTGATCAAAACGGTCATGTCCGTAGTCGCTACTTGTATTGCTACACGAATGGCATTATTGAGCAAAGGTGAATTGCCATTTATACCATACCGCTGTTTTATTCTTAATAATTCTTCGTCTCTCAATGTATTGTTTTTATTCTTTTACTACCTCGCCAAGCAGGGTTGCAGAGGTACATTCTTTTACTATTATATGAACATATTGTCCTTTTCGATAATTTCCTGCCGGGAAAACCACTACTTTATTACTACCTGTCCTTCCCTGCAAATGTTCTTTAGATCGTTTAGAATAGCCTTCAATAAGAACCTTATGTATTCTATTGATTTCCTTAAGGTTACACTTCATGGAATGCTTGTTTTGCAGATCAATGATCTCCTGGAGCTTGCGCTTTTTAACTTCCATCGGTACATCATCTACGTACTTTTTAGAGGCTGGTGTTCCAGGTCGTTCAGAATAAGCAAACATATAGCTGAAATCGAATTTTACAGATTCCATTAAAGACAGGGTGTCTTCATGTTCCTTCTCCGTTTCAGAGCAGAATCCCGTGATCCAATCTGATGATATGCCGCAATCATCTCCGACAATTCTTCTGATGGAGGTGATCTTATCCAGGTACCATTCCCGAGTATAGGTTCGGTTCATTAAATCCAGTACTCTTGAATTGCCACTCTGCGCAGGCAAATGAATATAATTACAAATGTTCTCATATTTTGCCATAGTGTGTAATACATCGTCGGATATATCCTTTGGGTGAGAAGTCGAGAATCTTACCCTCAAGTCAGGATCTACTTTTGCCACAAATTCAAGTAAGCGGGCAAAATCAATATATGAAACGATCTCCTTGCTTCTGTCAAGCCTGATTTTATTGTTTTCTTCTTCAGACCACTTATAGGAATCAACATTCTGGCCTAATAAGGTTACTTCCTTGTATCCTTGAGCGAATAGATTTTTGGCTTCACTTACTATGGAGATAGGATCTCTACTTCGCTCCCTTCCCCTTGTAAAGGGAACAACACAGAAAGAACACATATTGTCACATCCCCGCATGATGGATATGAATGCCGTTACTCCATTCGAATTTAATCGAACAGGCGAAATATCCGCATAAGTCTCTTCCTTAGAAAGAAATGTGTTAACCGCTTTCTGCCCATCATCCACTTTTTTAACCAGATTAGGAAGGTCCCTGTATGCATCCGGGCCTACGACCAGATCCACTATTTTCTCCTCATCCAGCAGTTTACTTTTAAGCCGTTCGGCCATACATCCCAATATACCTACCATCAGTTCCGGCTTTTCTTTCTTAATGCCATTAAACTGCTTTAATCTTTTTCTGATTGTTTGCTCGGCCTTTTCCCGGATTGAACAGGTGTTAATAAATATTACATCGGCTGATTCAAATTGAGAAGTCGTATCAAAGCCATCCTTTTTCATAATTGAGGTCACAATTTCACTATCAGAAAAATTCATCTGACACCCATAGCTCTCAATATACAGCTTTCTCTCATTTCCTGCCGTTTCCTCCCTGGTAACCTGCATGGTCTCACAGGAAGCGACTTTCTGCTCTTCTTTAACTGTATCCCAATTAAATTTAATCATCTATTCGATCATCCATTTTAATGCAAATGCAAAGATATACAATATCTAAATAATTATGCCATTTTGTCAGTATGGAATGGGATGGACTTGGTATATGAACTCATATATGTTAAATTGAACAGATATTGATTGTTTGAAAATACTTAGATTGAACAAAACAGATCGCACGACATAGATCTAAAATTGAGTAGATAAAGATCACGTATAATAAAATTTAAATTGAATGATATGGACATTACCGGTATATCAGGAGCATTTAATTTAAGCAATGGTGTTAAAATGCCATACCTGGGGCTGGGCGTATATGACTGTAAAGATGGGGAGGAGGTTTTCAATAGCGTAACGTGGGCTCTTGAAACAGGGTACAGGCATATCGATACGGCCACCTTATATGGAAATGAAACCGGAGTAGGGGAAGCTGTACGGGCATTTGATATTGCAAGAGAGGAGGTATTTGTTGTCAGCAAAGTATGGAATACCGACCAGGGATATAAAGAGACACTCAACGCCTTTGATACAAGTATGGGTAAGCTTAAACTTGATTATCTGGATCTGTACCTGATACACTATCCTGCTAAGGATAAATTCCCGGGTACCTGGAAAGCTATGGAAAAACTATACCTAGAAGGCCGGATAAAGGCAATAGGGATCAGTAATTTTCCGGAGCGGCATATCAGGGAATTACTAAAGACGGCGGAAATCACCCCTATGGTTAATCAGATGGAATTTCATCCATACATTATCCAGCAGGACCTTATTGATTATTGCCGGCGAAAAGGCATCCAATACGAAGGGTGGTCTCCCTTCATGCGGGGCAAGATTTTTAACATTGATCTATTTAAGTTGCTTTCGGATAAATACAGGAAAACAATAGCCCAGATTGCCTTGAGATGGAGCCTTCAGAAAGGCGTTGTAGCCATTCCTAAATCTTCACAGAAGGATAGAATTATATCGAATGCAGATTTATTTGATTTCAAAATATCAATAGAAGATATGGATATGATCGATAAACTTGATAGAAACCAGACGGTTGTGGGTCCTCATCCCGACAGTTTCTGAATTTGACAAAGGATAAATAACAATCCAGATACTATCATGTAGAATAATTTAATGTCTATAAAAAAGGATTTTCGAATATATATTGTAAATTGTTGACTACCAGGTTATAAAACGGATAGTCCTGAATTGATCCGCTGGATATGGGATGACGTATAAGTAGTCCGGGGCTTGGTATGGAAAAGATCTAAATAATGTTTAATGAAAGTTCTTCTTACAGGTGCGACCGGATATATTGGAAGGAGATTACTTACTGCTTTATTAAAAAATGGGCATGAAGTAGTTTGTTGTGTCAGGGATAAAAGGAGATTTGATCATATAAAATATGGCTCAGACCTACTAAGCGTAATAGAGGTAAACTTTCTTCGTGAAGCAGCCCTTGACCGGATTCCTAATGACATTGATGCAGCTTATTATCTTATTCACTCGATGTCTGCAACCACGGGCGACTTTCAATCCATGGAAGAAAAATCTGCCATAAATTTCCGGGATCGAATATCTCAAACTCAAGCGGTACAGGTCATCTACCTTAGTGGAATAGTCAATGAAGAAGATCTATCCCAGCATTTGAGTTCCAGGAAAAGTGTGGAGGATATTTTATTTTCAGGAAGCTATCATTTAACAACTCTTCGGGCAGGAATTATTGTTGGATCTGGTAGCGCTTCCTTTGAAATAATGCGCGATCTGGTTGAAAAACTACCCGTCATGATTACCCCACGGTGGTTAAATACGAGGTCACAGCCTATTGGCATAAGAAATGTTATTGAGTTTTTAAAAGGTGTTTTGCATCTGGAAGAAACATATGATAAAAACTATGACATTGGAGGCCCCGAAGTTTTGACCTATAAAGAAATGCTTTTGACATTTGCCAGGGTACGCAAACTTAAGAGAAGTATCTGGACCATCCCGGTAGTTACACCAAAGCTATCATCATACTGGTTGTATTTTATTACCTCTACTTCATACAAATTATCTGTGAACCTGGTCAATAGCATGAAGATCGAAGTGGTTTGCAGGGAGAATAATCTGGACAAGATGCTTGATATTAAATTAATTCCCTATGAAGAAGCTGTTGAAATGGCTTTTGATAAAATCAAACATCATGATGTATTATCCAGCTGGATCGATGCATTATCGAGTCCTGTTTTGGAAAAAGGAATCGCTACACTAATATCAGTTCCTACATTTGGATGCTATACTGATCATAAAAAAGAGGATGTCAATGATGAAATCAAGGTACTAAAGAAGATATGGAATATTGGAGGCGATAAGGGATGGTATTATGCCAACTGGCTGTGGCAATTTCGAGGATTCCTGGATAAACTTTTTGGGGGAGTTGGTCTCAGGCGTGGAAGAAAAAATCCTGATGATATCGAAGCAGGGGATGCTTTAGATTTCTGGCGGGTTTTATATGCTGATAAATCAGAAAAACGACTTCTGCTTTATGCTGAAATGCGGCTGCCCGGTGAAGTCTGGCTCGAATTTCAAATCAGGAATAATACTTTGTATCAATCGGCAACTTACAGGCCTTTGGGTATCTGGGGAAGAATATACTGGTATATATTACTTCCTTTCCACTATGTGGTATTCAGGGGTTTGATCAGAAATTTAGCCAATGGACAATTTAGGCATGTTCGTAAAAAATTAACTAAAGCAGCCTGATAAGCAAATTGATTTTATTATCTTTTGGAAGGATTTTTATTTTTTACAATTTCAAAAATTCCAATCATGAAAAAGAATCATTTTTTACATACTGGAGATTCTTGCAATACGCAACGAAGAAATTTCATTAAACAGGGTATGCTCCTGGGATCTTCAATCCTGATATATGGCGGTTGTGAGCAGGAGAAGGAAGAAGTACCTCTGTTTGCAGGCCAGGAAATCCCTCAGGGAGAATTTCTGGGAGGATTAAAAAAGGTAGACGGCCCGGATTACTTGAAGGGTGCGAGTTGGTATGAAGGAGGAAATCCGGGAGATGGCATTTCCTTCAGTTTCCCGGCAGGCAGTCTTTCAAGTCAGAAGTATATTACAGCTGATATGCTTGCCTATGGGACACATATGATCAAATTTATGATCATTCTTCAGGAAGGCGAGGATGGCCCGGCTTTTGGATTCCGTTTTGGGGTGCTTAACCAGTGTTCTTTGCGTGTACGCTTACCTTTAAGCCTGGTAGATCAGAACCGTTGGGGAATTGACCGGGAAGGTGCATTTCTGAAGCCAAGGTGTAGCGGAGACCGGGTTGATCTCGGAAAAGTAGATAGAATGCGTTTTATGATCAATAAAAAAAGTTCGCAGATCTCAAGATTCTGTCTTACACCATTTCAGTATACAAGTGACGAAGTGCCGCTTATCGAACATCCTGAGTTACCTAAGGGAAAACTTATTGATGACATAGGCCAGAGTACTTTACATGAATGGCAGGGTAAGACCAAGGATGCAGAAACGATGAAATCAAACCTTAGAGCCCGCTTCGAAAAAACCAATCATCAATGGCCGGAAAATATGTCGAAATGGGGTGGCTGGAAAGAAAAACAAGTAGATGAAGGTACCGGGTACTTCAGAGTACATAAGGATGAAGACCGCTGGTGGTTAATCGATCCTGAGGGATATTACTTCTGGTCGACAGGAATTGATTGTATTCGTCTAGACACCACGGCAGATTACTATTTATTGGAAGATGCACTTAGCTGGATCCCATCAAAAGAAGGGGAATATTCGGACATGTTCAGTATGAGAGGAGATCATCCGCATATAAATTATCTGGCTGCAAACTTTATTAAAACCTTTGGGGTAGATGGATGGCGAAACAGATGGGCAAAAATAGCACTTGATGAATTAAAAAGATTAAGGTGTAATACCGTCGGAAACTGGTCGGAATGGGAGTATGCCAGTAATGCACGCTTCCCTTATGTTCGGCCAATGAGTTTTGAACCGTCCCGTGTAGCACAACTTTACCGGGATTTTCCAGATGTGTGCGATCCGGCATTTGAGCAGGATGCAATGGATTATGCCCAGGTATTGAATGAAACAAGAAATGATCCGGCCCTTATTGGGTATTTTATGATGAATGAACCTACCTGGGCATTTTCTTCAGAATTACCCGCCGCGGGCATGCTGTACAATACCGAATCCTGCCAGACGAGGCTTGCATTAAAGAAATATCTGGCGCGACGTTACAGGACAGATGAAGAATTTGCCTCTGCATGGGAAATGAATGTCACCCTGGCCTCTATAGATAAGGGGAAATGGACAAAGCGATTTACAAAGAATGCTCTGGCAGACCTGGAATCTTTTAGCCAGATAATGGTTGAAAAGTATTTTACAGCATTATCCATGGCATGCCGTAAGATAGATCCGAATCATCTGAACCTCGGCATCAGATACGCAGGTGTTCCTCCTAAATGGGCTGTTAAAGGGATGCAATCATTTGATGTATTCAGTATGAACTGTTATATGGACAAAGTGCCAATGGACCAGACTGAGGAGATCCATACCCTCCTTAATATGCCGGTTATTATAGGTGAATGGCATTTCGGGGCATTGGATGTAGGATTGCCTTCTTCTGGCATCGGGCATGTCAAATCTCAAACCGATCGGGGAAAAGCCTACAGAGTATATATTGAAGATGCTGCGGCCAATCCCTATTGTATAGGCGCTCACTGGTTTACTTTATACGATCAGTCGGCCCTGGGCAGGTTTGATGGTGAAAACTACAATATTGGATTCCTGGATGTCTGTAATCGGCCACATACGGCCATCTGCAATTCTGCCATTATGAGCCATGAGGATATTTATGAAGTGGCTTCCGGTACTATAGCACCTTACAGTGATCCGCCAGAATATCTTCCCAAATTGTTTTAAAGATACGTAAGGTTATTATGCGAAGATCCCTTTACCTGCTCTATGTCATTGGCATACTTTGCTTTATCTCCCCAGGATTGCGGGCACAGGAAGAAAATCAATGGAAACAGGCACCTGAATTCTATTTCCTGGGTTATCTGGATGTATTCTATGCGTATGACTTCAATCAGCCTGAATCCAACAGCCGACAACCATTTTTATATAACCACAACAGGCATAATGAGTTTAACATAAATCATGGTTTAATAGGCTTTGAAGTATTGCATGATAAATACCGGGTTAGCCTATCCTTGCATACCGGAACCTATCCCATAGATAATTATTCTAATGAACCCGGACTTTTAAAGAATATTTATGAAGCATATATCGGTTTATCATTGAATCGTAAGAATAATTTATGGCTCGATGCAGGGGTGTTCACATCTCATATAGGTTTCGAAAACCCGATATCAATAGATAACTGGACGTAAACAAGATCTCTCTGTGCGGAAAATGTGCCTTATTTCCTGACGGGAGTTAAGATTACGTATCAACCCAATGAAAAATGGAAATTGTTAGGGTCGGTAGTTAATGGATGGCAAAGGATTCAGCGTGTCCAGGCGAATTCATTGCCATCTTTTTCGACTCAGGTTCTTTTTACTCCAAACAATAGGTTTACCTTTAACTGGAGTACGTTTATCAGTACTGATGATCCGGATTCCACCAGGCGAATGCGGTACTTTAACAATTTTTACGGGCAACTGGAGGTATCTGAAAAACTGGGTTTGATAGCTGGTTTTGACATTGGATATCAGCAGGAATCAAAGGGCAGTTCTACCTATCGCAACTGGCATGCCGTAACACTCATCCTGCGATATGAAATATCAAAAAAGTGGGCTATGGCCTTCCGCGGTGAGAGTTATGTGGACCGGCATGGAGTGATGATCGAATCGGATACCCCGAATGGATTTAACACATCCGGATTATCCCTGAATGGAGATTTTAAACCCATACCAAACCTTGCATGTCGTGTGGAACTCAGGTGGTTGAACAGTGTGGATGAGATTTTTGTTAAAGATGATTATTTTACATAAAATAACTTGTTCATTGTCGCTTCAATTGCCTATAAGTTACGCAAGCATCTTAAATGAAGACAAACTTGCAGGATGATAAAAAGTAAAGCTGTTAGAATCTGGAAGGTAGTATTGATCGTGCTTGGTATCATATCCCTGTCATCAGGATTGATAAGATCGCCGGGTTTCTGGTCGAGCTATCTGCTTGATATTGCAGGCCCAGCATGGGGGTATGTACTTTTAAGGGCGCAATATACAGCTGGCGATTCTGGATTTTTATCAATCAGGTTTAGTCCTGAAATGGCATTGACTGTAATTTTAATTATTTGTTTCTTAATTGAAACGGCTCAATACATTGAACTATATGATGCTCATTTTGATCCATATGATTATCTGGCATATATTTCAGGGATACTTCCTCTATACTTAATAGATAAGCTAGTGAAATTCTCAGAAAGGTAAAATATGAATAATAAATAAACTGAATTTGGAAGGATGACTTATTTTTGAAGACATATGAGGTTTTGTAATGTTCAGATCCAAACAAGAAATATGGAAAAGGGAACAAAATAATCATAGAATTTATAAACCATATCGAAATATCATGATGAACAAAATATTCAAAATTGCAGCAATAATTGGCCTTGTATTTTTATTCTATGGGTGTGAGCAAAATCCACCCATTCCTTCCTATTTGAATGAATATCAGAAGGAGTATAATGCCAATCCCAGGGAGGCCAATCTGAAGTGGTTCACTAATGCCAGATACGGGATGTTTATTCATTATGGATTATATGCCTTGTTGGAGAAAGGGGAATGGGTTCAATTAAGGGATACTATTCCGGTCGTAGAATATGCACTTCTGAAGGAGCGGTTTACGGCCGATAAATTTGATGCTGACCTGATCACTGACCTGGCCCTGGCAGCCGGAATGAAGTATATCACTATTACGTCCAAGCACCACGACGGTTTCTGCCTCTTTGAAACAAAAGCTACTGACTTTAATGTATTGAATTCTCCCGCAAAAAGAGACCTGATCAGAGAGCTTTACGAAGCATGCGAAAAAAAGGGTCTGGGACTTTTTCTTTATTATTCATACGGGGCAGACTGGAAACATCCTTACTTTTATTCAAGGGAGAGTGGATGGCAACATGCCAGGCCCGCATACAAGGATCCCCAGCCAGAGTATAAATTTGAAAATGATGATGATTTCAATATATACGTCGATTTTGTACATGAGCAATTGACGGAACTATTGACCCAATATCCGAATATTGCCGGGATATGGTTTGATCCTATTATGGGATTCTATAGCAGACCCGGGATTTTCCCTATAGACTCAACATATGCCCTTGTTCGCAGTCTGTCGCCACACGCCCTGATCTCCTTTAAACAGGGAGCAAATGGAAGTGAAGATTTTATGGCTCCTGAAAGAAAAGGGCGTGCGGTTGTCGGACAACAATTTGATGTAGCCCGTAAAGTGTATGAGTCAAATAAGGACAAACCCCAGGAAATCTGTAACACCCTTCAGCCCCATGCCTGGGGGTATAATAAAAGAGATGACGGACAGCACAAATCTGCTGAGGACGTTATACAGATGCTTGAGGATGCCAGGGAAATGAATGCGAATCTCCTGCTGAATATTGGGCCGAAAGGGGATGGAAGCATACCAGCTGAAGATATAGCCACCTTAACAGAAGCAGGAAAAATTGGAGCGCCTAATGAGTGATCTGGATTTAATGATCGATTTTTATCTTCAAATTCCCCGGCAGGGCCCGGGAAGTGCTGAGGAGTCATTAAAAGCACTTAAGTATACGGGATTGGCATCAAAAAAGAATCTGAAAATAGGGGATATCGGGTGTGGTACCGGCGCCCAGACTCTGACTTTAGCTCAAAACCTGGAAGGAAATATAACTGCTGTGGACCTTTTTGCGGAGTTTTTAAGTGCCTTGAATAAAAATGCTTTAAAGGAAGGCTGTCAAAATCGAATTACGACTGATTTACAATCGATGGACAAACTGCCTTATGATGATAATTCCTTCGACCTTATATGGTCAGAAGGGGCAGTATATATAATGGGATTTGAAAACGGTATTAAATCCTGGCGACCCCTGCTCAGGAACGGTGGCTACCTGGTCGTTTCTGAGATTTCCTGGTTTACTGAATCCAGACCCGTAGAGTTGGAGACATATTGGGAAAATGCATATGCTGAAATGGATACAATTGAGAATAAAGAAAAGCTTATAAAAAAGCATGGTTATGAATTGGTAACATCATTCAGAATACTAGAGTACTGCTGGACCGACAACTATTATAATCCGATCCGGAGCTACCTTCCTACGTATATTGGGAAATATCCTAACGAAAAGGCGGCAAAGGACCTGGCAGAAGAGCTGGAAACGGAAATTGAAATGTACGAGAAGTATAAGGCATATTATGGATATGCTTTTTACATTGCCAGGAAATGTTGAAATACTGTCACTTTCATCTGTCTCATGGCTTCCGTTAAGAATGTATGAACAGGGTAGGGCTTTTTTTTAATACATTTGAGCCTCGAATGATATTATAAGAGTTCCTTCAAAATCAGGAATTTAATTAAGAGGGGATGTGTTATCTGAGTTAATTTGAAGACAATATAATTCTAAATGAATACGTTTTTTAAATCCAATCGATTGAATGTCAGTAGTATACGTTTATATATACTCGCTTATATCCTTCTAGCTACATTTGCCTGTTCCACCAATAAACAGGAAAATCCAAATATCATATTAATCCTGGCCGATGATATGGGATATTCTGACATCGGATGTTATGGAGGGGAGATACAAACGCCTAACCTTGATAACCTGGCAAAGGGAGGGATCCGCTTTACCCAGTTTTACAATACAGCCCGATGCTGTCCTACCAGGGCATCTATTCTAACTGGTTTATATCCCCATCAGGCAGGAATTGGGCATATGACGGAGGATAGGGAATTAGCCGGTTATACGGGCGACTTGAATAAACAATGCGTCACCATTAGCCAGGTTCTGAAAGATGCAGGTTATTCAACATATATGTCCGGCAAATGGCATGTGACGAAGCAATTAGGATATTGGACGGGTGATGATCAAACTTCAAAACACAACTGGCCATTACAGCGTGGTTTTGAAAGGTTTTGGGGCACAATAACAGGTGCTGGAAGTTTTTACGATCCAGCTACCCTTACCCAGGGGAATAGTCCTGCAGAACCTCAAAAAGAGTTGTTCTATTATACTGATGAGATCAGCTCTCATACCGTTCAGTATATCAATGAACATGAAGGGGATAATCCATTTTTCATATACGTAGCATACACTGCCCCGCATTGGCCTTTACATGCGCTGGAGGAGGATATCCAGAAATATTTAGGAAGATATGATGTGGGATGGGATGCTATTCGCCAGGAACGCAGGAATAGGATGGAACAGATGGGAATAATTAAATCAGAATGGAATCTAACGAGCAGAGATCCATCCGTACAGGCATGGGATTCAATTGAAGACAAAGCGTTACAATTGCATCGAATGGCTGTATATGCTGCTCAGGTAAACCGTATGGATCAGGGGATTGGGAGGATAGTACAGGCTCTGGAAGAACAAGGAAAATTGGATAATACACTGATATTGTTTCTGGCAGATAACGGGGGCTGTGCTGAGACTTTAACCGAAAACTGGAAGGGAATATTCATTCCAAAAACTACACGGGCCGGGGATTCCATAATACTCGGGAATAACCACCCGGATCTCATGCCTGGTCCTGAGATAACCTACCAGAGTTATAGTGTACCCTGGGCCAATGTTTCAAATACCCCATTTCGATTGTATAAACATTGGGTACATGAAGGCGGTATATCAACCCCGCTAATTGTCTATTGGCCGGAAAAAATAAGAAATCAAAACCAACTGGTTCATGAACCTGGTCATCTGATCGATATTATGGCCACCTGTGTGGATGTGGCCTCAGCTCAATATCCGGTTCAATATAATGGCAATAAAATCGTCCCCATGCAAGGTGTGAGCTTGTTGCCAGCATTCATGGGAGATTCTTTAAGCCGTTCAGTACCAATTTTCTGGGAGCATGAGGGTAACGGGGCAATACGTGTAGGAAAATGGAAGCTGGTTAGCCGGGTCAAACGCAATGCCAGATTTACCGTAGACGATGAGGATCAATGGGAACTTTACGATTTGGAATCAGACAGGACGGAAATGCGAGATCTGGCAGATCAGTATCCTGACCGTGTAAAGGAAATGGCATCTTTTTGGGAAGAATGGGCAATAAAAGCAAAAGTCAAGCCCTGGCCCTGGGACTTAAAAAATTGAATTAAATTTAGAAAATGAAAAGAAAGCAGCATCAGGGATTGAAATTATTAAAATATTCCGTTTTATTCATTTGGATAATCTCCATATCTTATAGCGTTTTTGGCCAGTCATCTGATCAGAAACCTCCAAATATTCTCTGCATCCTCGTTGATGATCTTGGTTATGGTGACTTGTCCTGCCAGGGTGGAACAGACATTCAAACCCCCCATATCGATAGACTTGGACAGCAGGGGATGACCTTCAAGAATTTTTATGCCAATTGCCCGGTATGTTCTCCCAGCCGGGCATCCTTGTTGACCGGAAGATATCCAGACCAGGTAGGAGTTCCTGGAGTGATCAGACAGTTTGAAGATAATTCATGGGGTTATCTGGATCCGGAAGCTGTTTTTTTGCCAGAAATGTTGAAAAAGAGGAACTATAAAACGGCCATAATCGGTAAATGGCACCTGGGATTTGAAGAACCCAATATTCCCAACAGCAGAGGATTTGACTATTTTAAGGGATTTCTGGGCGATATGATGGATGATTACTGGACACATTTGCGTGGCGGCGTAAACTGGATGCGGTTGAACCATAATGAAATTGATCCCGAGGGCCATGCTACCGATCTTTTTACAGAGTGGACGATTGATTATCTCAAAGAGAGACAAAAAGATAAACAGCCATTCTTTCTCTACCTGGCTTATAATGCTCCTCATTTTCCCATTCAACCCCCTGAGGAATATTTAAAGAACGTTTTGGAGCGGGAAAAATCAATTGAAGAAAAACGGGCTAAAAATGTAGCTTTTATTGAACACCTCGATTTCTGTATGGGGAAAGTCATGAAAAGCCTGGAGGAAACCGGACTGATCGATAATACCCTGGTCATATTTACTTCTGATAACGGCGGCTCGATTCCCCACGCCCAAAGTAATGGAAATCTTCGTGGAGGGAAGCAACAAATGTTTGAAGGAGGGATCAAAGTGCCCGCATTTGCTGTCTGGAAAGGGAAGATCCAACCTGGCAGTCAAACTGAGAATCTGGCCCTGCTAATGGACCTTTATCCAACCTTCTGCAAAGTGGCTGGTGCTGATTTGGAGCATGACATCAATGGGCTGGATATATTGCCCACACTTGATGGCAGAGTACAGGACACCAATAACCGGTATGTATTCTGGGTTCGAAGGGAGGGAGGACAGAAATATAACGGACAGGCTTATTATGCTGGCAGATACGGCCCCTATAAAATGTTGCAGAATTCTGCATTCGAGCCCTATCGTTATTATAATTTGAAAGATGATCCTTTCGAAGAAAATTCATTAGATCCGGAAAACAACCAGGAATTTTTTAAACTCCGGAAAGAATTGCAGGATCATATCCTGGAGAGCGGTAGTATTCCATGGCAGCTAAGGTGATCAAAATCAAGTCCCGGAGGTTGTAGAATTTCCTTTTTGGGCAGGAGGTCAAAACAAATCTGGCTGCAATAAGATTCCCTGAGAAAAGGGTAATTATAATAATTACAGGAAGCAGGAGTATTCCCCGTGAGTCCTTTATTCAAAACAGGGCGGGATACCCAAAGCTTCACGCATGCTCCTCGTTTTCAGCATACACTCATTATATTCATATTCCGGTTCAGCATCGTATGTAATGGCACTGCCTGCATTGAATTTTAAATAGCCGGTTTTATGGCTGTAAAAAATACTTCGGATCAATACATTAAAATCAAAATCGCCTTCTGGAGTGATATAACCAGCCGAGCCGCTGAACATACCACGTTTACTATTTTCATAATGTTCAATGGTTTCCATCACTCTTATTTTTGGGGCACCCGTCATGCTTCCCATCGGAAAAGCATTTTTTATTGCATCCACAAGATGAACATCACTGCGGAGCTTAGCTGAAACAGTGGATATCATCTGATGAATATGATTATAAGAATATATTTCAAACATTTCCGGAACCATAGTACTCCCCGGTATGGCACTTCTCCCCAGATCATTTCTCATCAAGTCTACGATCATCATATTTTCTGCTATTTCCTTCTCACTATGACGAAGTTGCTGTTTTAACTTCTTATCAACCATGGGATCAGTATCGCGTCTCATGGTTCCTTTTATGGGCTGTGCCAGAATATTATTCCCGGTTTTTTTAAGGAACCTTTCTGGAGAGGCCGATACTATGTATTGTCCATCCATTCCCATAAATACGGAAAAAGGCATAGGGGAGAGCTTATTTAAATGAAGATATATGCCAGCCAGATCAATATTCTGAACCTTTGTGAAAAATTCCATGCAATAATTCAGTTCGTAAAAATCCCCTTTGATAATCTGTCGCTTAATTGCATTGACCGCATTAATATATTCTTCTTTTGAAGTATCACTTTCTATTTTAAAAGATTGTTGATTATAGCAAGGAATAGGGGAATCTAAAATCTCATTAAAAAGCTGGTCTGGATCATGCACCGTAGAGATCAGAATACCTTCGGACTGGATAAAAATTAAGGTCTCGGGTATGAAAAAACTCATTTCTTCTGATTTCAACCGGTCATAATTATCACTGACAAGGTCCTCCAGACTGTTTTTCAGATCGTAATTCAACCGGCCTATAATCCAGTCTTGTTCAGCATCATAGAATCCTTTTAAATCCAGGAATGGATCATCGGAATCCGGCATTATTGTTTTGATAGAACCGGCGGCAGCGAAAGTTTTAAATGGTTTGTAGGGTATGTTATATTGGTTCCCATAAAAGAAAGAAAAATGGTCATGCCCAAATAACCAGTGCAGCATCCCTGGCAGTATCCCGTAGAGATCGGGTACTGGGAAGTATTTCTGTTTTCGGGCCAAGATTTTAACTTATTCCATACTGGATTCTGGTCTGGCAATGATGTCGAAGCCTACATTTACGACATTATGTATAAAGCCATCCGTAACGCGGGCCACGGGATCGTTTTCGTCCTTATATGTGATATCCCATTTAATGCGGTCAATATTGAATCTGGCAGAAGCCTCGAATTTCAAATTTCTGTAATCCGCCTTTACAGGGAATTTTATATTGAGTGTCTTCCCCTTGATGGTCAGGTTACCACTCATGCTATGGGTTGGATCGTCGATGGTATACTTATTGTTTTCTCTTGCCAGAGAGTCCTTTTCATAGGGTTCAAACGAGATCAATTCAAATTCGGCAAATTCAAATTTGTTTGTGTCAAAGAAATCTTCCGAGCGTAAATGGTTTTCCAGTTTTTCAAGTTGTAAGGGATCATCCCTTAGGTCGAGGACCTTTACCGATCCCATATCAATAAGAATATTAGCATTGCTGATTATGAATTTCTTATTCTTACGTTTAGAATCTTCTTCCATAATGGTAATTGATCCGGATCGAATTTTTATTAATCCATTATGTCTTCCTGTAGGTTTCGTCCCTACCCAGGTAATCAGACTATAGCTCGTATCAATAACATAGGTTATTCCATCATTCTTATCTTCTACAGGCTGTGCTTCACTAATAACCGCATTGTCACTTTTTGGTTCCTGTAAACAACCTGCAATAGAAAGAATTATCGCTATATAAATGAAATCCCTTAGCTTTAAATACAATTTTGTCATCTTAGCATTCAAGACGCAAAAATATCATTTAAGTTTAAAAAGTTTAGGTTAAATATTTCCTATTTTTGAAAAAACCACTAATATGGCACTTATTCTACCTGTTAAGGGCATTCATCCTAAGTTTGGGAAAAACTGTTTTCTTGCGGAAAATGCCACAGTTGTGGGTGAGGTGGAAATGGGAGATAATTGCAGCATATGGTTCAATGCCGTTGTAAGAGGGGATGTTCATTTCATAAAAATAGGCGATAATACGAACATACAGGATGGGGCAGTTATTCACTGTACTTACCAGAAGGCCCCGACAGTAATAGGGAACAAAGTTTCCATTGCACATAATGCCGTCGTACATGGTTGTACCGTCCAAGATAAGGTGTTAATAGGAATGGGAGCTATCGTGATGGATAATGTGGTTATAGAGACTGGATCTATTGTGGCAGCCGGTGCTGTAGTATTGGCAAATACAATTTTAGAGGCAGGTTATGTGTATGCCGGGAAACCAGCTAAAAAGATCAAAAAAGTTGGTCAGGAACTGGGTGAAGTATTCGAAAGAACAGCAAACAACTATATAAAATATGCAAAATGGTTCAAGTAATTTCTTCGTACGTCTTTTATTAACTGCCCTGGCAGTATTGGTCACGGCATACCTGCTACCAGGTGTTGAGGTAACTAATTTTTTCTGGGCTTTGCTGGTTGCAGGGGTGTTGGCTCTTTTCAATGTAACCATAAAACCTTTAATGGTTATTATTACCATCCCCATTACGGTTTTTACAATGGGCCTGTTTTTACTGGTGATCAATGCATTGATCATTCTACTGGCAAGTGCTATAATCCCAGGTTTCTCTGTTGACGGTTTTTGGTGGGCTTTGGGATTCAGTTTGGTACTATATCTGATCAATACTATTTTCAATAACCTGGCCAGCAGCTAATCGAGCTCCTCCAGGTTGTTACTTATTTGTTCTTCAGTAGTCTTGAGTTTAGTTTTACAGTATTTCACCAATTCTACTGCCCGAACAACCATATCATTCAATTCATCCACGTCTGGTTCATTTTGTTCGATTTTCTTAACAATGGATTCAAGTTCATCCAATGCCTTCTGGTAACTCAGATCTTTTTTAGCCATAATTATCTTAATATTTTACTTGATTTTCTTCCATCATGAAATTCACTCTCAACCACATCGCCTTCCTGCAATTCCTGTACAGATTTCACGATCTTATTTCCTTTACGAATAATACTATATCCTCTTTTTAATACTCTTTTAGGATCGATAAGATCAATATTGTTCCATGTATTCTCCAGGTCTTTAGTTTTTAGATTCAGGTAACGGGATGTATTTAATTTTAATGATTGAACACAGTTTTGGATTACTGTTTCAAGCACTTTTTTTCTTCCATTAGCTGCATTATGAATGCTTTTTCGCAAAATGGAAAGATGAACCATATGAGTCTTTAGCATGCTTTCAGAAATATATCTGATATGTTTTGATAAATATTCGAGATGCGTTTGCCGTTCCCCGAGGGTGTGGTTTACATATTCAAATATTTGAGCGTAAAGCGAATCAATAATTTCATCGTATTCCTTTACCCCTCCGATCAGGAATTCAGCCACTGCCGTCGGTGTTTTTAAACTTGTATTGGCTACTATGTCAGCAATGGTCTCATCCCGTTCATGACCGATACCTGTAATTACGGGGATAGGAAATTGTGCAATGTGGCTGGCCAGGCCGTAGGTGTCAAAACACTCAAGGTCCAGCGTTGCCCCGCCACCTCTGATTATCACAAGCAGATCATATTTTTCTATGTGCGCATTTACATCCAAAATAGCACTGATTATGGATTCTTCAGCATCTGATCCCTGCATAATCGCCTGATAAAGTGAAGTATTGAAAGAATATCCGGCTGTGTTATTATCCAATTGAGTTATGAAATCAAGATAACCGGCTGAACTTGAGGAAGCGATAATTGCAATCCTTTGTGGGACCAATGGCAATGACAATTCTTTATTCATTTCATAAATCCCATCTTCCTTCAACCTGTTCAATATCTCCAACCTTTTTTTTGCTCGTTCCCCAAGTGTGTACTTCGCATCAATGTCTTTAATATTGAAACTCAGGCCGTATACTTCATGATGATTTACCACTATATTCGCTAAGATCTTCAATCCAGGTTTCAGTGTCTGGCCTGTCAATGATTCAAACCAACCTGACAGGTTCCTATAGGTATATGACCAGATTGTAGCTTTGTTTTTGGCCAGAATCTCGTCATCTTTCTTCTCCACCAGTTCCAGGTAACAATGTCCCTTCTGATTCAACCTCATTTCACCAATTTCAGCAACTACCCAGTAGGATTGATCAAGATTGTTTTTAAGGCAATCTTTAATTTTGTTGTTCAGATCTAAAAGGCTTATTTGTTCCATGTATAATGCGAGATGAACATCAGATCGAAATTAATAATGTTATTGGCGGTTTAAAGATCCGATGAAAATGATGCAGGGAATTTTACCCTGATCTCAGTTCCCTTCTTCTCCTTTGAGAGGACCTCAATCTCACCTTCCAGTTTGTCGACCAGCAATTTCACGATGGCCAGGCCCAATCCTGTAGAACTCTCTCCTCCCGTTGGACGGGGGGATAGTTTAATAAATTTCTTGAACAGATCCTGCTGTTCTTTTTTACTGATGCCGGGACCTTCATCCTTTACAGATAATACCAGAAACTGGTAATTATAATCGCAGGAAATGATCACCATTTTATTGTTTTGTGAGAACTTTATCGCATTTGAAACCAGATTGTCTAAAATTCGTTCGATAAATTCCCGATTATTTCTAATTGAAATATTACCAGGACAACTCTTCTTCAAAGCTATATTCTTCTCAGAAGCATTTTTTTCGTAACTGTGAATGATTTTATCAATCGTATCTTTTACTTCAAAATCCTCAATATGTTGTTCAAAAAGGCCTAATTCAAGTTTATTGAGGTCTAATAAATTGGAAACCAGGTTTTTGGATTCAATAGATACCTGATCAAGGAGGTTTAGGTAATGCAGTTGCTCCTCACTTAACTTACCGTTGATCCTGATTAAGTTTGCCAATCCGGTAATATTGTTCAGTGGAGATTTCAGATCATGTGCAACAACGTTTATAAAATTATCCTTTTCATTAGAAAGCTCTTCCAGTTTAATACTCCTGACCTCGAGTTCCTGGTTCTGTTGCTGTATCTTTTCGTTCTGTTTCTGAAGTAAAGCATTGGCTTTTCCTTTAACCCTGACATTCAGAATAAGCAATCCTAATACGAATACTGTAAAAATTGTAAAAACCAATAAAAGCCTGGTTTTTGTAGTTTGTAATTGAAGCTGGATGTCCTTCAGGCTATTCCGCTCATTGAGCAGCGCGATCTCCTGTTCTCTTTTATTTGCCTGATAACTCATTTGCAGGTCTTCAATTTGCTTGCGCATCTCAAGGGTAAATATGCTATCTTTTAATTGGGTATGTTTCAAATAGAAAATATACGCATTCTGAAAATCACCCAATTGTTCATAATAGTCGGAAAAATTTTCATAAAGTTCAGCTTCTCTGCTTTTGAGATCATGTTCTTTACATAGTTTCAATGCCCTGGTAAAGGACTCAAAAGCCCTGTTGAAATTGTTTAAACCCAGATATATGAGCCCCATGGATCTGTAGGTTTCGACTAGTCCAATGGAATTATTGTTTTTAAGATCATACTGAAGTGCACTTTTTTGAAATTCCAGGGCTTTCGTATATTCCTCTCTTTTATAGTGTATGTCACCCAGATTACCGAGCGCATTTGCCATATTATCATCAGGATTATTATCCTTAGCCAGTTTCAGTGATTTATTATAATAATACTCAGCAGAGTCCAGCTGATCCAATGCTTCGAAGGTGGATCCGATATTATTGTAGATAGCGGTTTGTATCTCCAGGTTATTAAGCCTTTCATGGACTTTCAGGCTTTCAAAATAATATTCCTTGGATTTTTCATAATTCTGAATTTCCTCATAGGTTACTCCGATATTATTTAGTGTGTTTGCCACCCTATCATCACGACCCTGTAATTCATATCCAACTCTGGCTTTAAGAAAATATTCGATTGATATTAATAAATTACCTTTATAGTAATGGGCTATCCCGACCGCATTATGTAGCTCAGGTACTAAAATCGTGTCCGGAAGTTCCTGGGCAAGTTCCAGGGCATCCTCGGAATACTGAACCGCTTTAACCGGATTCTGTTTTGCATATTCCCTGATGAGCTCTCCATATATTGTGAGTTTCACCAGGTTCTCTTCCGTGGTCAATAAAGCTGATTCCAGGCTGTCAATTACTTCCTGTCCCATTACTGTATTAGATAAGGGATGAAATAATAAGAAAAAAGCTGCCAGTTGAAAAATTCGCTTCATTGATTAAAGACTCAATTAAGCCATAAATTTTGTATTTTTTTTACAATAGTGCAAATCAAAATGGTTTTATAATCTTTATTATTTGCAATTGATTTGGAAGTATTCGCCTATTTCTTCCTCAGAACTAATGATGTTATAAAACTCATCAATATAATTTTTCATATTTTTCCTTGAGGACGATTTAAGTGATGGCGAAATGGATATCAAATTCATGATGGATTCTCGTTTATCTCTAAACTTTTCAAACTCAGATTCAAGGTCGCTCATATTGTAACAGGGACCTTTGAATTTTCTTACTGGAGGAACCAGGATGAAATGACCGCTTCCAATATTGTAATTTGTACCCACAAAAGCAGTATAATCAAAATCATAAGGGATCATAATATAGGTTTCTCCATCAGTGATGAATTTCAGATTCTTTGACAAGGGAATGATCCAGTCTGTATTGCCAATCATAAATTGAAATACGGAGACCTGGAGTAAAATGTCCTGGTCTACGTCTTCCTCTGATAGTTTTCCATTAAATTCCTTCATATTATGATACCCTGCGAGCTTATCAATATCCTCAATTATAAAAGCTTGATTCTGGATCGGTTTGATATCATTCTGTTCATCAATATAGGTAATGCTTACCATTTTCACTTTCAGGCTATACGGACTGATTAGATTATAGATCTTATATGTGGTTAACTCTTTGGCCATATACTGGAGAAACTGGCTTGACTTATTTTTACAATGGGTCACAATTTTCAGATTGTGATTTCCGTCCAAGACTGTTCCCTTAATTTCTGAGTCTTTGAACCGGAGCCGAAGTGGTGGGAAGTCGCAGTTGTTTGCATCCCGTCTGAAATTACCCCGTACTTCAACCGTTGCATTCAATTCGAGCTTATTGTTATCAAAATTCAATAGCACTTTAGCGGGTAATCCCTGAATTTCTCTATTATTGATGAGGTGACTTATATCAGTAATTATTGACATTTCTACTGCTGATTCGATGTTAAATATATAGGTTTCGTCAAGTTTATTGCCCCATAACTTAACTGCATTTAATTGTAGTAGAGCAAAGCTCAATAGCAGGCAGACGAGTATTTTACTATAGTGTTTATACATGTATGTTTTGTATGATCCTAAGCTGCGTAAATAACTAAAAAATTATTTAAGATGAAATTAATTAGGTTTTTCAAAATGAAAATAGACAATGTTTTTTCCAATTCGCCCGATTTTATGGGTTACCTTATTTGATTTCATTGAATAATTGGTATAAAAGGTAAACCCTAATGTGTTCATTTTGATACAAAAGATATGTATTTGAAACTAACATGGTACAATATTCAGAATATCCTAAAAATATTTATAAGAAATTATTAAACAATTTGTTTTTATAATAAAAAAGGATTTTATATTTGCACGCTTTTAGACACAGGAAAGATTATTAAAGAATTATTATGTACTGGACATTAGAATTAGCATCTTATTTGGAGGATGCGCCCTGGCCAGCAACCAAAGATGAATTGATCGATTACTCCATACGATCAGGTGCCCCTCTTGAAGTAGTTGAAAATCTTCAGGAACTTGAAGATGACGGGCAGCCCTATGAGAATATTGAAGAGATCTGGCCCGATTATCCCACGAAAGAGGATTTCTTCTTTAATGAAGATGAATATTAATTCTCTTCGCGATTTTTTAAGAAAGCCTCAGCTATAATCAGGTCTTCAGTGGTAGTGATCTTGATGTTCTTATAGCTTCCTTCAAAAAGGGTGATTTTATGCCCTGATTTTTCCAATACACTGGCATCATCGGTAAATTGAGGATTCTCCGGAATCTGGTATGCTTCTTTGATTATATTCACCTGAAAGGTCTGTGGAGTTTGTATGATCCTGTATTTGGTCCTGTCTACTGTTTTTGTCTGATCCTTGTCGGTAATACGTATTGATTCCTTGAGCCTGACAGCAGCAATGGCACTTCCGTGAAGTGCTGCAATCTCATATGAGGCTGCAATGGTCTCTTTGTTTACCAGCGGGCGAACGCCATCATGTATAGCTACTATACCATCAGAGGTGATCTTGTCCAGGCCATTTCTAACTGATTGAAATCTTGTATTCCCGCCGGGTGTAGCCCGAATTGGAAGGTGAAAGGCATAAGTGGCACACAATTCTTTCCACAATCCCAGGTCATTCGGAGGTAAAACAACAATGATATCCAGGGCTTCATTATACTTATGAAATACATTGATGGTATGCATAAGAACAGGAAGTCCATTAATTGGCAGGTATTGCTTTGAGATTTCACTATTCATCCGTGATCCTGAGCCGCCAGCCACGATCACCGCATATTGCTTCATTGTCATTTATTTGCTGTCAAATGCAAATATATTATTTTGGGAGGAATCAGATGATTAGCATCGTATCCCCATAGGTCAGGAATCTGTATTTTTTCTTTATAGCTTCCTTGTAAGCCTTCAAGATCAGGTCATATCCACCAAAAGCACATGCCATCATTAAAAGAGTTGATTCGGGCATATGGAAGTTTGTAAGCAATGCATTACAGATCTTAAATTCATATGGAGGGAAAATAAACTTATCAGTCCATCCTGCATTGGCTTTCAATCGTCCATTTGCGGAGACTGAAGATTCCAGGGTCCTCATAGAAGTGGTTCCTATAGAGCATATTCTTCTCTTTTCTACAAGGGCCTGGTTTACCCGATCAGCTGTTTCATCATTAACACTGTAGTTTTCAGAATCCATCTTGTGTTTAGTAAGATCTTCCACATCTACAGCCCTGAAACTACCTAGTCCGCTATGCAGGGTAATAGCTGATACATCTACTCCTTTTATTTCAAGCCGCTTCATGACCTGCTGAGTAAAGTGTAATCCAGCTGTCGGAGCCGCAACAGCACCAACATTTTTGGCATATATGGTTTGGTACCTTTCCCTGTCTTCTGCTTCAACATCCCGTTCTATATATTTTGGGAGGGGAGTTTCACCCAGTGAATCGATGAGTTTATAAAATTCCTGATGTTCTCCATCATAAAGGAAACGAATAGTTCTTCCCCGGGAGGTTGTGTTATCAATTACCTCAGCTATAAGGTCACCTTCGCCAAAGTACAACTTATTGCCTACGCGGATTTTTCTGGCGGGATCTACCAGGACATCCCAAAGGTGCATTTCCTTATTAAGTTCGCGAAGAAGAAAAACTTCAATCTTGGCGCCGGTCTTTTCTTTATTCCCATATAATCTTGCTGGAAAAACTTTCGTATCATTGACGACCATTACATCTTTGTCGTCAAAATATTCTACTATGTCTTTGAAGATTTTATGTTCGAAGGTTCCTTCTTCCCGGTTGATAACCATCATCCGAGACTCATCCCTGTTTTCTGCCGGATATAATGATATAAGACCAGAGGGCAAATCGTACTTGAATTCTGATAATTTCATGTTTATTATTACAGCGAGAAATTATATACTACCCATTTTTATGGGTTTGCAAAAATATATAATTTGAATGAATATGTTATTGTCGAATTTAACAATTGTTGATATAATTATTTAAATATTAACTGAAGCATGCTGTTTGTTAGATTATTATTTGAGAGTTTCAGGTTTGCGGTCAATGAGTTACGGGTAAATCTTATGCGTACTGTTCTCTCGTTGCTTGGTGTTACGATTGGTATATTTGCCATTATTGGAGTACTTACCGTAGTTGACTCACTGGAGAGCTCGCTGAAGGCCAGTCTGTCATTTATTGGAGACAAAGTGATCCGGGTAGAAAAATTTCCATGGATCTTTGAAAACAATTACCCATGGTGGAACTATTATAAAAGGCCCATGGCCAGCTTTGAGGAATACGAGTTTCTCCAGGAAAATTTAAACCTGCAAAATGGCATCTGTTTATTTGCAATCCGATGGAATGTAGTTGTTAAGCATGAGAACAACAGCATTGGAGGCACGGCGCTTTATGGAGTGACCTATGGCTATAGCGATGTTTATGAAACCCCTGTAGAAAAAGGAAGATATTTTTCTCCCTCTGAAATAAATTTCGGAAATAACGTTACAATCCTTGGTGCGGAAATAGCTTCAGGTGTATTTGGTGATAAAAATCCAATTGGGAAGCAGATCACTATCAAAGGTTTGAAATTTAACGTAATTGGTGTAATGAAACGACAGGGCGAAAACCTGATCGATGCACCGAGCAATGATGACTATTGCATAATCCCATATACTGGCTTTAAAAAATTGTATTACAGCGGTCGAAGATGGGGAATTGAATCAGTCATATCAGTGAAAGGCAGGGATGATGATGTGGGCCTTGTAAAACTTGAGAATGAGATCCGGGGTTACATGCGTAGCCGACGTGGACTGAGGCCCATTCAGGAAGATAATTTTGCCCTTAACCGTCCGGAAGCGTTTGCAAATATGATCGGTGCAACATTTGATGTGATAGGTATTGCCGGTTGGGTGATAGGCAGCTTTTCTATCCTGGTTGGAGGTTTTGGAATTGCCAATATTATGTTTGTCTCTGTAAAAGAAAGGACCCATGTAATTGGCATTCAAAAATCACTTGGGGCCAAAAACTATTTTATTCTTTTTCAATTCCTGTTTGAAGCGATATTTCTTAGTTTACTGGGGGGTGGAATCGGACTCTTCCTGGTTTATCTGATCACAATTTTAGTACCTACAGGTTCCCTTGAGCTAGTACTGAGTGTTAAAAATATCGTTTTGGGATTGGGTGTATCAAGTATTATTGGGATGGTGTCAGGAATTGTCCCGGCAGCACTAGCTGCCCGTCTCGATCCGGTGATTGCAATACGGACCAATTAAGCGTTTATTCCCAATTTATCTTCTCTTCGGTGCTTCTTGAAATTTCATTTGAAGACCATTTGGATTTTCACTTTCTTTGCGAAAAAATAAATTGAGGTCCCGCATTGTGCGGGACCTCATAAATTCTTCTGATCCGATCAATCTTTTTTCAAATCTGATCAATTATCTCACAAATCAAATCGATCTTCTTTCAAATCTGATCAGTCCTCCTCGGGTTCGCCGTCCAGCTTTCCCTTTATCTTCAATTCCAGTTCTTCCAGAAGTTCAGGATTGTCCAATAGGAGGGCTTTGACTGAATCCCGTCCCTGGCCAAGTTTATTGTCCATATAGGAAAACCAGGATCCTGATTTTTGAATCACGTTGAGCTCAACACCCAGATCGATAATCTCTCCAACTTTTGAGATCCCAAATCCATACATTATGTCAAATTCAACTACCTTGAATGGCGGAGCCACTTTGTTCTTGACTACCTTTACCCGGGTTCGGTTACCCAGGATATTGTCTGCACTTTCCTTGATTTGTCCAATCCTTCGGATATCCAGTCGAACTGAGGAGTAGAACTTCAAGGCATTACCACCTGTTGTGGTTTCCGGATTCCCAAACATCACCCCGATCTTCTCTCTCAACTGGTTTATGAAGATGCAAGAGCATTTGGTCTTACTTATAGTTCCTGTTAGTTTCCTCAAAGCCTGGGACATCAAGCGGGCCTGTAATCCCATTTTGCTGTCTCCCATCTCTCCCTCCAGTTCTCCCCTGGGTACAAGGGCGGCCACGGAATCGATAACAATGATATCAATGGCTCCTGAACGAATGAGATGCTCTGTAATTTCAAGAGCCTGTTCCCCATTATCCGGTTGAGAAATCAATAGGTTTTCAGTATCAATGCCTAATTTTTCAGCGTATAACTTGTCGAAGGCATGTTCTGCGTCAATGAAAGCGGCTATACCGCCTTTTTTCTGTGCCTCTGCAATGCAATGCATTGCCAGAGTTGTTTTCCCTGAGGATTCGGGACCATAGATCTCGGTAATTCGGCCACGGGGGATACCCCCGATACCTAGAGCAATGTCCAAACCCAGGGAGCCGGTTGAAATAGCAGGGACATCCATTATCTGATCATCGCTGAGCTTCATGATTGTCCCCTTCCCATAAGTTTTATCGAGCTTGTCGATAGTGAGTTGAAGGGCTTTTAATTTTTGTTCTTGATCACTCATAATTTTAACAGTAGTAAAATGGTTGAAGATGTGAAAGTACAATTAATGATCACAATTAGCAACAATTAAATTGTACAAACAAAGTAAAAGATTTTAAATTTTAATAGAAGGGTTTATATTGCCTGAGAAATGAAAATGAAGAAGTCTTATGTCCTTTTTTATGTCATTTGTCAATGTGCATTCTCCTTCACATTCGGGCAGTTAGACAATGAGTTTTTTTTCGATCAATACCCGATCCAGGAAACTGATTCGGGGGCTATTAAATTTGGATTCGACGTCTCAGGATATTTCTGGAATAATGAATACGGTACTGATATCTCAGCGGCTTATACCTTGTTTGGCTATCAGTTCAAACCTTATTTCAGTTATTACCCATCCAATGCTATTCGCCTTGATGTCGGGGGATTTTTTATGAAGGACTTTGGTGATAGTTCCTTTACAGATATTCGACCGATTCTTACCATTAAATACAAGAGAAAGAATTTTGCATTTCTATTTGGGTCGATCGAGGGTGC
>CAYMFU010000093.1:0-34906 GCA_964389805.1 uncultured Roseivirgaceae bacterium
TTTAGTACCTATAATCTGTTCGGCTACTTTGTTAAAACAACCTCTAATATGACGGCATTGGCTATTCATTACCGTACCGTCTTCATATTTGAATTCAACATAATGGTGGTCAAATATTTCTCCGTATTCTTTAGCTGTTCTGACTTCACGTCCCCCCATTCCCTGGGCGACGACAGGATGTCCTCCAACTGCCCAGTTAGAAACATCCAGGTTATGGATATGCTGCTCTACAATATGGTCACCGCATAGCCAGTTGAAGTAATACCAGTTTCTCATTTGATATTCCATCTCTGTCCAGTCTTCCTGCCTTGGATGAACCCAAACACCGCCTCCATCCCAATAGACTTGTGTTGAAGTGATTTGTCCGATCTCACCCCCATGAACTCTACTCATTAGTTCTCTGTATACCGTCTGGTAATGTCTTTGAAGACCGACTACTACATTTAATTTCTTTGTTTTGGCGACTTCGGCCAATTCAAGTACCTTGCGAATCCCGGGAGCATCCGTTGCAAGTGGTTTTTCGCAGAAAATATGCTTGTCAGCGTTTATAGCATATTCAAGGTGCTCTGGTCTGAAACCAGGAGGTGTTGTAAGAATAACTACATCAGCCAGGTCAATGGCTTCTTTATAGGCATCAAAGCCTACAAATTTGTTCTTATCACTCACATTTACCCGCTTCTTGTCTTCTACCTTGCTGGAAATGTTATCAAAACTTGTATCGAGCCTGTCTTGGAAGGCATCCGCCATAGCCACAAGCTCAACATTTTCTTTTACACTGAGCGCTTGAACAGCTGCTCCAGTACCTCTGCCGCCACACCCAACAAGGGCAATTTTTAAAGTATCATTGGCTGCAGACTTTGCTCGTGATTTTAAAGGCAAGCCACCCAGCATTACGCCACCGGCAACTGTAGCTGAACCTTTCACGAAATTACGTCGGTTTACAGAAAGTTTTTCGTTCATAATATTATCTATTTGATTTAAAAAAGTCTTTTAATCCTCATCAAGGTTACGGCCCCAGAATGTATCCATTTCTTCCTGAGTTAGTTTTTTAAATGATCGCACAATTCTAAATCCAACAAATGGCGAATCTGTATTCCACCAGAAACTTTTAGGGATCTGTGGATCTCTTTGCTTCCATTTGTCCGGATTAGATGGGATCCTGGAAGCACATCGAAGCTTATCCTTATCGTCATCGTAACTTCCACCTCTCACTGATCGTGGATCCAGTGCCTGAGGCATTGACCATGGATTTATCAGGTCTTCGCCTTCCCATTGAGCATAAATATCAGCAAAGTAGTGATCAATTGTCCATTCTGCAACATTTCCTAACATATCATACAATCCCCATGCATTGGGTTTTTTCTCACCTACTTTATGATAGGTATATTGGCTGTTCTCATAACTCCATCCATAATCATCCAGTTCAGCAACATCATCTCCAAATGGATAGGTTGTTTCTGATCCAGCCCTGCATGCGTATTCCCATTCTGCTTCTGTTGGTAGCCGATAAAGATATCCGGTCTTAAGAGATAACCATTTACAGTACATTAAAGCACCAAATTGAGTCATACTGCCAGCAGGATATCCATATTTCCCCATACCAAATGAAGGATCTTCGTATGGTGGACTTGGTCGTGTAACGGCATCCGCTTCAGTATGCCTGAGGAGATCATCCTCTATTAAAATGGAATCTTTTACTATATTTTCAGTGTACATGAACAATTCATATTGATCCCATGTGATCTCGAATTTACTCATCCAGAATCCATCCACCTCCACTTCTTTTTGAGGGCCTTCATCTGTATCCCTGTCTGGTTCTGAATCAGGACTACCAATTTTAAACTTTCCTCCCTGAATTGGGACCATTTCGATGGATATGTTCGATCCGGGGACCATTTGCTCGAAGGCCACATATTCATCGCTATTCTCTTCCTGTGCTGTTAAGTTGGAGTTGTAAGTTATTAAACTTAATGTTACGATCAACAGAACAGATTTAGTAATTATACTAAATATTTCTTTCATTGTAAATAGCATTTTCACTGTTATTTTTCACTCAATAATATATCAAAGTCGATGGTCACATCCTTGCCTGTCTTAATCTGTCCGAACATTGCTGAAGGAGGCTCAATCTCATACTCAACCATGTCGATAGGATAAGCTCCTAAAAACTTCAGTTGACCCGAGGGTAGCTTTTGTCCTTCCAGATCAATCGAAACTTCTTTCGTGTGTCCTGCCAGAGTCAGATCCCCGCTAACTTTTAAAAGAAAATTTCCAGTTGATTTATCTATAATTTGTTCAATATTATCTGACTTTACCTCGAAGACAAGGTTTGGATGTTCCTCTGATTTAAGGGCATTATACGTTTTCTTATCCATGGTTGAACCTCTGGGGCTTTCAATACTCAACACAGGAATAACCATTTTAATCTGTTCTACAAGGCTGCCTGATTTTGGAAGCTTTTTGCTCTGTATTTCATTTTTAAATACAAAATCTCCATTGATCTCATTCACCTTACTGGTCCAATCATGCAACGTTGATGTACCCGTTATAGTCATTGTACTTCCTTCATCTATCTTATAAGCAACCTGAGCATAGGAAAAGGAGATAAAGAGGAAATTAAATAGATAAAATAATATAACTCTTTTCATCGGTTATTTATTTGAATGATCACATGAAACCGGTAAGTAGGAATTTTCATCATATTGTTTTTAAATTATACCCTGTTTTTCAAAGCGAATGATGATTTCATACTTATCCGTTACATAGGAAAATAAATTTTTAAAAAATTATGCAAATATCGAGCCCAAATATAATTGAAAAGACAGACTTAAACCATTTAAAATCTTAAAAGTGTCTTCATTACAGTTATATCAAAGGTACAATTTTAATGCTAATGTTTAAACTTTCCAGATATCCAACCTAAAAAGCGAAAAACGATCGAAAGAACATATAGTAACAGGCTCGCCAGGCTTATATTATATACATCATTATACCAATGATCGAAAAAAATGCCGTAAGCTACGATCCCCAATAGGATGAGAGTGGGGGATCCAATCAGATAGATTACCTCATTAGTAAAAAAATTCTTAATTTTCGTCCACATAAATCACATCTTTTTCGATTACGAAAATTACAATTTTTCTCTTTTAATGATGTATTCATATCCTATTTAATTCATATTTTAAAGTAAAATTGAAACAATTTCTATACTTTATCCCCAAAATTATTGATAAAGGAAATAGTCGGCCTCAAAAAAATATTTAAGCTTTTTTTTGTAAATTGATAAATAAAAGCAAAGAAATATGGAATATATTGGATATGTTTTTCTGGCTATAGTAGCGCTTATCTGGATCATAGCCTTATTCATTGGAATGATAGCGGCATTTCCTTATGGATTAATAGGTTTGATCGCCATAATAGGTGTTGGATTTCTGTTTGCGAAAGTTATTAAAGACAGACTGGAAAATAAAGAAGATGACCATTACTCTGACAACGTTGAACAATAATTTTTAATAAAATGTTAATTACTACTCAAGACAATTTTATCGATCATGAAATCAGCGAAACCTTGGGATTGGTAAAAGGGAATACTATAAGAGCCAGACATGTAGGTAAAGATATTCTGGCTGGTTTGAGGACACTTGTTGGTGGTGAAATTACGGAATATACCAAAATGCTGGCTGAATCCAGGGAGCAGGCACTTGACCGAATGGCTGCACATGCAGAGCGGATTGGAGCTGATGGTATAGTTTGTGTCCGTTTTACCACTTCCGCAGTAATGGCTGGATCAGCTGAGTTGCTGGCTTATGGTACAGCCGTTAAACTGGTGAAAAAGTAAAACAGATCCATTAAGGCCTCTCTTTGTGTATCTTGTATATGGTGAAAAAGGAGGTGTCTATCATTTCTATAATTAGAAGCCTTAATCTGAGGATCCTGCTATATATTTTCTGAGTCGGCATCAATATAATTACTCAGTATATTTGATACGATCAGATTGGTATATGTTAATGTCCAGGATTTATCAAGTTCCCCGAATTCAGTAGTTCTGGAAAGTAGTATGTTCACCTCATTTTCTGACCAGTAATAGCCTGAAATTAATTCGGTTTCATTTCCTGTGTCATCAGTAAAATGTTCAATAGCAGGCGCCTCTTTAAATTTAGAATTTATTTCTTTTCTGAGTTTCTCCGCCTTTTCATCATCAATATTCAACCATCGAATTTCCTCAATATAGGATGAGCCAATCACTTTAAGATATATATTTTCATTATCCATAAGAATGGCTTCTTCTGTTAATATTGCACCGAATTGATCTTTTGAAAGGACCTCAATATCATCCCTGATAATTTTATCTCCAACAGCATAGCCGCCCAATTCATAATCCGGGAAAACTTTATTATCAGTTTCGGGCAGGATTGTTTCTCCATCCTTTAAAATATAAGCATGGCCGGATGTATGTTCGGATAAGAGCAGGAGGAATGTTTTACCGATAATGGTCTTTATTTCATAGTTGAAGGTATCTTTTTTATACCCAATTCTGGTAATATAGAAATCTTCAATACCATCAAGTATTTTCATTTCCATTTGTAAGGGCACTAATTTTTCAATGATCATCCTGGAACCCTCAATTTTAACTGGAATCAGTGTATCCCCTACCAATTGATTGCCCAAAGTATCCAGTGTTTTTTTAGAATGGAAATAGCCATTCTCAATAACGGTACTTGATGCAGTGCCCCATGTATAAGAGGTTGGGTCTGAGGTTGAACGTTCAGGACCTTCAGTTTTACATTGGGATAAAGCCAAAATTAAGAGGATTGCTAATAATCTATAGTGCATTGTACATATTTTGAATTCAAAATCTATCGATCTAATATATAACGTATTTTTATAGTCAATAATATGACCACAAATTAATTATTAACCGTTTACTGATTATTAATCCCGCCTGCCCTATACTTGAACCAAATGTAATAATCAGAAAATATTTTTCGGGTTATTTGAAACCAGGCTGCTAAAATTAAGTCTAATATTTGTAAGCTAAATTTTTTAATCATGATCAGGAACTATATAAAGATCGCCATCAGAAATATTTCAAGACAAAAGTTTTACGCCATTATCAATATTACAGGACTGACTATTGGACTTGCTACCAGTTTGCTTATTGTATTATATATTGTTGATGAATTCAGCTTCGATAAATTTCATGCGGATGTAGATGAGATGTACAGGGTCGACCTGAAGGCTCGTCTCTCAGAGCAATATATGGAAATAGCGTATACCTCCGCTCCAATTGCTAACGCCTTTGTAGAGGAAATCCCGGAAATTGAAGAGGCTTGCCGTATTGCTTTTGAAAACGATATAAACGTAAACTATGAAGAGGATTCGTATACTGAAAAAAAAGTATTGCTGGCCGATTCTAATTTTTTCGATTTCTTTAGTTTTAAATTAATTCATGGTGACATAAAAGAGGTTCTCAAACAGCCGAATAGTATCGTATTAACGGAAAGATCAGCTAATAAGCTGTTTGGCTATCCAGGCAGGACAAATACACCACCGTTGGGGAAGATTATAAAATATGGTAATGAAGGTCGAGCTTGTGTAATATCAGGAATTGCCGAAAATCCACCACATAATTCCCACTTCCAGTTTAATATGATTTTATCGATGGATTCCTGGGAATTGAGTAAAATGCCGGATTGGACTAACAATATACTGTTGAACTATGTAAAACTGGATGATCGTGCGGATTGGAAAATAGTCCAGGATAAGTTCCCCGGTATGGTACGCAAGTATATTGCCCCAATTGTACGAGCATATATGGGTATTGAATTCGATGATTTTATAAAAAATGGCGGGATGTATGAATATGCACTTGAACCTGTCAAACGCATACATCTGTATTCAACTGTTGACGATACCATAGAGCAAAGGGGAAGTATTAATACAATCTATATTCTTTCAGCTATAGTTTTGTTCATAATGATTATAGCCTGTATAAACTTCATGAATCTTTCAACTGCTCGATTTTCGGATAGAGCTAAAGAGGTGGGTGTTCGTAAATCCCTGGGTGCCTCAAGGGGCAGACTGGTAATGCAGTTTCTTAATGAATCGCTGGTATTTACGATTATATCGATGATACTTGCTTCATTCATTCTTTATCTTGTACTGCCGGCATTTAACTTGATTTCGGGGAAGGAGTTGACTTTCAGCACTTTGTTGAGTTGGGAATATGTTATTACCTTGATTCTAATCGTCATTATTGTTGGGATTTTAGCCGGTAGTTATCCCTCAATGTATTTGACAGCATTCAAACCCACAGAAGTATTAAGAGGTAAAGTTAAGGCCGGATTGAAAAGCGGGGGTATTAGAAGCGGACTCGTGGTCTTTCAATTTTCAATATCCATTATATTGATTATCAGCACTTTATTGATCTATAAGCAGTTGAATTTGCTTGAAACCAGGGACCTTGGCTTTGAAAAAGAAAATGTCCTTATACTAAGGAATGTAGATGCATTGGAAAATAACAGGAATTCTTTTAAAGAGGAAGTTAAAAAATTATCAGGTATTGCAAATGTAAGCATATCTTCTGCTGCGCCACCGCATATAAAATATTCTTCAATCTTTGAACCTATGGACGGTTCCGGCAATGAAATAGGCATGACCTATATTTATGCTGATCATGATTTTCTTAAGACCATGAATATGCAGATTGTTGAGGGCCGATATTTTTCTAAGGATATTCCTTCTGATTCAAACGCCGTAATTATCAATGAGGCAGCTGCCAGGAAGATGGGCTGGGATAATGCAATAGGGGAGAAGATTGATGCAAAATGGAATCCAGAGAAACCGGATTTAAAGGAAATAGTAGGGATTGTTAAAGATTTTAATTTTCAGACCTTAAGAAAGGAAATTTCGCCTCTTATTATTTTCCCTGGATCGCAGGGAAATATGATGTTGATAAGTATGAATCCAAATGATTATTCCAAAAAAATTTCAGAGATAGAAAATATCTGGAATAATGTTGCTGGTGGAACTACTTTTGACTTTTCGTTTATTGATACGGAGTTTGATGCTTTATACCGGAAAGACCAACAGTTGGGTAAGATAATATTCATATTTACTGCTTTGGCTATTATGGTTGCATGTCTGGGATTGCTGGGATTGGCAACGTTTACTGCAGAACAACGATCCAAAGAGATTGGTATCCGAAAATCCCTGGGTGCATCTTCCGGTGGTATTGTTATGATGTTGTCGTTGGAGTATTTAAAATTGATCGGATTCGCCTTTATCATCGCAGTTCCGGTTTCGTACGGTATAATCAACTGGTGGCTGAACAATTTTGCATTTAAAATAAATATCGGTGTAGTAACTTTCGCAATTGGAGGTAGTATTGCCCTTATAATTGCACTTTTATCGGTTTCCTATCAGTCGATAAAAGCTGCAAGTAATAACCCGGTAGATTCATTAAAATACGAATAGACAAAGAAGTTTTAGGCTGGGAAGTTCAGATTAAGAATAGAATTGCTTCCAAAATCATTTAATCTCAACTTTTTCTCCTAATGTGGTTTCATAAAAGTGATGAAGATTAAACATTTCCTGAGCACCAATTTTCTGACCTGTTTGAGCAAAAAGATAAATAATAATTATTAGAGAAGCACAAACAGGAATAACCCACCACAGAGGCGCTTCCATTCCTAAGCTGATTTGGGATAAAACTACCATGCCGGCAAATAAAAGAATTATTCCTAATGCCGAATAAGCAAAGAAGAACATGGCCCATACTGATGGATTCGGTCCGTAAAGTCCCCGGATAAGTGTGCCCTCCTCTTTTTCTTCCATTGTTATGTTCAACTGTGGGGACCAGAAATGACGTTCTTGTGGTAGAATTTTTAATGTAATCTGGTTTGGAAGAAAAATCGCTGAGTATGGATTACTTTGGTCCTCTAAGGCTTTTCTCATCCGGTCCTGAATTTCTGTAAACCCGGCATTTATGATTTGTCGAAAACGCGGCCTGATCCGAAAACTAGACATAACTATTTCAAAATTAATCGAACAATATAAGAAAAATTGACGAACCGGATTAAATAATATCAAAAAATCCCAGTTTAATGAGATCTTTTGATATTTCATAGCTAGAGTAGATTTATAAGTATGCCATGATAAGGGCAATCAGTACGATGATCCCTAATACTATTAAAATTGATGTAATAATTATCTTCTTACGCCTTTGAGCTTTCTGATTATCTATATGATCCAGAATTAATTCACCTTGATCAATATCATTCAATAGGGTTTTTAAATAATTAACCCTTGACAGGAAATATGGGTAGTATACAGAAAAGGAAAAGATCACTGAAAATAACAAAAATGCAATGAGAACTAAAGCATCCTCCAGATCTTCTACAGGCCTGATGGTTTCATATTGAAATGCATGATATATAAGACTCCCCAATACGTAAAATAGAAAAACGCTGATAGAAAGAACAATGGGTAATCTAAAAATATTACTTTTATAAAAATGGATATCTCTTGCCAGAAAATTACGAATGTTTCCTTTGTAATCTTGTAACTCATCTAATCCTTCGATTAATAATCTATCTTGTTTAATGAAATATGCTCCAAGGATTAAGCATATCAGTACAGTCGCCAAAACAAATAGATTGGCTAGATTAAAAGCCCCTATTATGATTAAGCCAAATAACATAATCGCCTTAAATATGGCATCTGCTTTCAGTAATCTTTTCATGCCAGAGGAAAATTCTGACGATGTCTTGTTGAGTAATGTTTCCATGTTTTCTTTATTTAGTTGTTGTTGATTGTTCAAAGCACTCCCGGCTTTATCCCAAAGATTAAATAAATCCTGTTCCTTATTTTTAGAGTTGTTGTTCATAATCAAAGATCTTTTTCAGTTTGTCTTTTATTCGACTGATCCGGACACCTATATTATTCTTTTTTATTCCGAGTATATTTTCAATCTCCTGGTAGCTTTTCTGTTCCAGGTATAATAATGCTATTGCTTTGTCGATAGGGCCTAACTGGTCGATAGCCATATAAAGACTTATTGTAATATCATTTTTGCTGAGTCCTGTCTCCTGTGCCCGGCTTTCGATCAAATAGTCTGTTGAATACTGTTCTTTCATTTTTTTCCTTTTATGGAGCAGGGCGGTATTCAGGCCTACTTTATACATCCAGGTACTGAAGGCAGACTTGTGCTGAAATCCCGGGAATGATTTCCAGAGTTGCAGCATAATTTCCTGGAGAAGATCTTTCCTGTCTTCGACATTATATGTATAAATTGATAGGATCTTATGGATTATACCTTGGTGCATTTCAATTAAGTTTAAAAACTTCTCTTTCATTTTATTTTCTTGATCCATAAAGGTTAGTTGCACTAAGTAGGCAAAAAATTACATAGGCCAAATTTTTTTTATAGATAATTTAAAAAGTACAAAGAATGGGCTACAAGTTCAAGGGATTTCTTAAATTGAAATACAATTCAAATATTACAAACATGAAACGGAGAACATTCTTTTCTACTTTAGGTGCCACGATCGGGACCAGTATGCCGGCTTTTTCTATTGTATCAAGACATGTACTGGGGGGTAAAAATTTTATTGCTCCAAGTGACAAACTCAATGTGGCCGCAATTGGAGCGGGGGGTAAGGCATGGCAAAATCTTAACAGAACCTATCAAAAAGGAGAGGCCAATATCGTGTCATTATGCGATGTAGATGATCGAATGGCAAAACAATCGAGGGAAGCCTGGCCTGAAGCGTCTTATTACAAGGATTTCAGGCAAATGCTTGATAAGGAAGATAAAAATATTGATGGAGTAATTGTAAGTAGTCCTGATCACATGCACGCTGTTCATGCTCTAAGAGCTATGAAAATGGGTAAACATGTGTATGTTGAAAAGCCTCTTACTCATGATATCCAGGAAGCACGTACATTGACCGAAGCTGCAGGGAAATATAAAGTTGTCACTCAAATGGGTAATCAGGGGAGTAGTGGTGATGATACAAGATATGTCGAAAAATGGATTCAGGATGGCGTTATTGGGGAGGTAGAGCGTGTTCATGTATGGACCAATCGTCCGGTATGGCCACAGGGAATACCAACACCTAAGGATAGCCATACTATTCCAACTGAAGTGGATTGGGGCCTCTGGCTCGGTACTGCACCGGAACGGCCCTTTAATCCCATTTATATTCCAGCAAACTGGCGCGGGTGGGTAGACTTTGGTACGGGTGCCCTTGGAGATATGGGTTGTCATTTCATCGATGTACCCTTCAGGGCACTTAAACTCGGTTACCCGACTTCTGTTCAATGCAGTATTGGTTCCGTATGGGAAGGATTCTTTAAAGAGGCCATATATACCGACAGTTATCCTCCTTCATCCAAGATTCACATTCAGTTCCCGCAACGGGATACAATGTCACCCGTGGAATTGATCTGGTATGACGGGGGCATTTTGCCAAGGCGGCCTGATGAGTTGAAACCGGATGAACCGATGGCAGACTGGGATGGGGGAATAATTTTTGAGGGATCAAAAGGAAAGTTAATGGCCGGTTTGTTTGGTGAAAGGGCAACTTTATTGCCGACATCCAGAATGAACGATATAAAACTACCCGAACCGGATCAACCACTCGTGGTAGATGGAACTGAAGGTCATCAACAACAATGGGTTGAGGCATGTAAGAAAGGATTCGGAAGTTATACAAGTTCTAATTTCGACATTGCTGGTCCACTGACCGAGACCGTTATCATGGGTAACCTGGCAGTTCTCAGTTATAATTACCAGGAAGGTGAAGAATTTCCGGGAAGAAAATTGCTGCTTTGGGATGGGCCGAATATGAAAATAACGAATTTCGAGAAGGCCAATGATTTTGTAAAGAGAACTTACAGAGGAACCTGGGATTTTACAATTTAACTAAATAACTTTTTCTGATAATGGCATTCTGATATGGAATTATAACCTGTTATCGTTTTATATGTATTTAAATGATACCAGGAAGTCAGGTGACCATTATCTGTTTTTAAAAAGCATACATTTCCTCAATCAGGGGAGTAAAATTCTTCAAGATTATTTTTCTCCTGATCTTCAAGGTAGGAGTAAGTTCACCCAATTGCATATTAAAATCTTGTGGCAGCAGTTTGAATTTTTTAACTTTCTCGAAGTTGGCTAAACTATGTTGTAGCTGCTCGAGTTTTTCTTCATAAAATTCAATGATCCCACTCTTTTTTATCAATTCCTCTAGATTGTGATATTTCAGATTTATAGAGTGTGCATATTCCTTTAAAGCTTCGAAGTTGGGCACCAACAGTGCTGTAACATAAGGTTTATCATCCCCAATTAATATTGCGTTTTCAATAAAGTTATCATTAGTGAGCAACGACTCAACAGGTTGTGGGGCTACATATTTACCTCCAGAAGTTTTCATAAGGTCTTTTATCCGATCAGTAATTGTCAAAATTCCAGATTCACTGATATTTCCAGCGTCTCCGGTTTTGAGCCATCCATGCTGAATTACCTTAGCAGTTTCTTCCGGTTTCTTATAATATCCTTTCATAACAGTATCCCCACGAACCCAGATCTCATCATTTGGACCAATTTTAATCTCAATCTCAGGCATCGATAAACCCACCGTGCCAAACTCATACCCGGAATCAGGAAAGGCGGTGACTGTTGCTGTAGTTTCAGTAAGTCCATATCCTATCAATAACGGCATTCCTATTGAATGAAAAAAACTGGTAATTTCTGCTGATAAAGGTGCCCCGGCACATGGCATGAATTTTAATCTGCCTCCGAAGGCTTGCCTGATCTTTTTTAATACAATCGTGTCTAAAATTCTGTGTTTAATCCCCAAAGCTAAAGGTAGATTATTATTTATCCTTTTGTGCTCTGCAACTTTTTCGCCAATTCTTAAGGCCGAGTAAAAGAGTACTTTTTTTATTTTTGAAGATCCCTCAATTTTAGATAATAACGTGTGATAGGCTTTTTGGTAAAGTCGGGGAACTGAACACATCATGCTGGGCTGGACTTCCCGTAAAGTTTCAATAATTTGTTTCGGATCGATGAGGTAGGATACACCCACACCTTTGTAAAGTGCATATAAAGACCATGCCCTCTCAAAAATATGGCTTAAGGGTAGAAAGGCTAAAGAATGATTATTTTGATCAATGCTTAATCTTATATCGTGAATTTTCGCGGTCACATTGAAATTTTTGTGTGTAAGCATGACGCCTTTAGGTACTCCGGTTGTACCTGAAGTATAAATTATAGTAGCGAGATCATTCTCAGATATGCTATCCGACACTTCTTTTACTCTTTCCCTCGAAATACCTTCACCCAATTTCAAGAAATCTTCAAAATAAATTGCACAGGATGAATCTATTTTTACTTTTCTATCGAATACAATTATTTTTTCCAGTGGCGAATCGCTTTGTGAAAATATTTCCAGCGCTTTTATGTACTGTTCTTCTTCTCCAACAAAAAGAAACTTAACTTCAGCCTCATCAATTATATATTTTGCCTGATCACTTGTATTTGTGGCATAAATGGGAACAGAAACTGCATTTGAACACATAATCCCTAGATCAGATATGGTCCATTCTGCCATGTTTTGTGAAAAAATAGCTACATTATCTTCCCTTTTTACTCCTAATTGTATCAAAGCTGCCGAAGTCTTACGTGTCATTTCCGCAAATTCTTGCCATGAATAACCCCTCCAGCAATCAGATCCTGAAGGTTTATAATATAGTGCCTTCCCATCATATCTGTTTTCGGCGTATTCTACGATAGCACTAAGAAAATTCATTCTCATTCTTTAATTATCAGTACAAATCGCAAAATAAACAAAATATCATATTCTGGGAGACAGATTGAGAAAAATATTAAAACATAAGGTCAGTCTTTCTCCAGATTCATTAATAATACCACTTTAATTTTTATGTAATTAGTGCCTTTGCCTTACATCAGTGAAAAAAAATACATAGATCCTCTTTTTGTTTAAGGAAAATTGTGCTCTTTTAAAAATTGATTCAACGAATAACCGTTACAAAATCAAATATTTAAGTAGTTCAACCGGTTAGGGATACGATAAAATTATATAATTATGCCACTACCAAGCTATGCAGGTACATTAGGTGTTAAAAGATCTGCTCATTTGTTGAGAAGGGCAGCATTTGGAGGTACAAAGGCAGATATTGATGCTTTTGCGACTTTAACAGCTCCGGCAGCGGTGGGTAGCCTAATCGGTAATTCTCTACCTGATCCAGTTCTTCCGATCGATCCATTGACAAATCAAGAGTGGATTACAACCGGTGCCTCAGACTCCGGAAGTGAGGATTCGGAATTACAGGAGTTTTTTAAAGGTTGGTTTGTAGGACAGATGTTGGGCTCAGGTCAGGCATCAAATGTAAAACTCTCATACCAGGTCCGTGAAAAGATTGTATTATTTATGCATACCCATTTTACTACAAAGCAATCTGTAGTAAGTAATAGTAGATCATTATATTTTCAAAACCAGTTGTTTAGAATGTATGCATTGGATAGGGATCTGGATATTGATTTTAACTTTAAGAATCTGACAAAAAAGATATGCCTGGATAACGCAATGCTGAAATTCCTGGATGGGAGATTGAATGTAAAGGGAAATCCAAATGAAAATTTTGCCAGGGAATTGATGGAATTGTATACCATTGGGAGAGGATTGGAAGGTACATTGCCTGATGCTACGGAGCCAGGAGATTACTTTAATTATAAGGAAGAAGATGTCCAGGCAGCGGCGAGGGTGTTGTCTGGCTTTGATATTGATACAGATTTCATCACCATTGATGAGGATACCGGCCTGCCTCGGGGAAGAGCCAGGGGAGGAATTAATGCTACGCAACACGATACGGGAACGAAACAATTCAGCGAAAGACTGGATAATGCAATTATAAGTCCTGATCCATTACTATTAGCTGATCCCTTGGTGACTGATGAAGACATTGCCATTGACGAGATCAGCCAGTTGATTGAATTATTGTATTCGAAAAATGAGACTGCAAGGCATATATGTAGAAAGATTTACAGGTTTTTTGTATATCATGACATCACTCCTGAAATAGAAAACAACATAATTGGCGAAATGGCCAATACATTTATCTCTAGTGGCTATAAGATTCAGAGCGTTGTTGAAGAGTTACTGGCAAGTCAGCATTTTTATGATGCCAATGCAGGACTCGATGATAATAACTTTGGTGGAATTATTAAATCGCCATTAGATCTTATCCTGGGGACGATTCAGTATTTTGAATTGTCGCTACCTGATTACCAGGCAGATATTACACGATTTTATGAGGTTACTGCGGATCTGATTGGAAGTATGGATTACCAGGGCCTTGATCTTTACGAACCATTTGAAGTGGCAGGATATTCTGCTTATCACCAGTATCCGGTATATAACAGAAACTGGATCTCTACTAATTATCTGACCAGAAGATATGATTATATCAGACAGTTTTTTGATGGCATGGATATGATGGCATCCATGAATTCATTTGACTTGCTTCAATTTATTAAGGATAATTTTCCGAATAATGTTGCAGAAAATGCTGAATCATTGATTATATCATTGGTTGAGTATTTATTGCCTGCCTCAGATAACCTGACCTTTAGCGATAATGATGACAATGCAGAGGTAACTAACGAAAGGTTGAGATATTTCAGATATGCATTTCTGTTCGATCCGCAGATAGATGCTGATCCATTATCAGCCTGGACCTTCAGGTGGAATAATCCGGTTGATAACGAAGTTGTTAGGAATCAGTTGAAAAACCTGATGAACTCCATGTTACAATCACCAGAAAACCAGTTAATGTAAAGCATATGAAAAGAAGAGATTTTATTAAAAAATTCCCTCTTGTTGCAGGTATGCCGTTCGCTATAGGTGGTGTGCCTGTAAAACTGTATGCTGAACAGAATACGTATACCCGAATGGCTGCAGGTAGCACTAACGATAATGTATTGATTATTTTACAGCTTCATGGTGGGAACGATGGATTAAATACACTGATCCCGATTGAACAATATGATCAATATTACAGTCGACGGGCCAATATTGCAATCCCGGCAAATAATAGTGTGAGAAAAGTGATTCCACTCGATAGTACACTGCCTTCACCTGACCAGGTTGGATTGCATCCTGATATGAATGAGGTAAAAGAACTGTATGACCAGGGCCGGGTAAAGATCATCCAGGGGGTATCTTATAAAAATAATAATGGATCACATTTCAGGGGTAGAGATATTTGGAATATGGGGGGAGGATTTGATGATTATTATTCATCGGGATGGGTAGGAAGATATTTACAGAATGAGTATGCTCCAGAGCAATATCCTGACGATTTTCCCAATGCTTCTATGCTGGATCCCTTGGCCATTGAACTTGGAAGTGATATATCGCTGATCTTCCACCAGGAAGGGAACATCCCTACCTCTATTTCGCTGGGGAGTGATCCGGTGGCATTTGCAAATCTGGTTGATCAATTGAATGGATTTGATGATGAAGGTTTTGATCCCAGAGGAAAACCACCAGCATCGCTGGACAGTTCTCCATATGGCAAGGAATTGAATTGGATCCTGAATCTGGAGGATAAATCTGAAGATTATGCCCAAAGGTTGCTGGAAGTATATGAAAATGCCAATACAACAGGTATAACATATCCTGAAACCTATCCCTTTAATGCACCAACCGGGAATTTAAGAAACACTTTGTCACCTCAATTACAATTAATTGCCAGGTTAATTGATGGTGGAGGACCGGGTTTGGGTGTAAAAACCAAAGTTTTCTTAGTTAAAATAGGTGGTTTTGATACTCATGCATCTCAGGTAGAATCTTACGATCCTACAATGGGCGTGCATGCTTCCAAATTATATCATATATCGTCAGCAATGAAAGCCTTCCAGGAGGATTTGAGGTCTAGAGGTATTGAAGACAGGGTATTAACCGTAACCACATCTGAGTTTGGAAGAAGAATCTCTTCTAATGGTAGTTTTGGTACTGATCATGGAACCGGGGCGCCTTTATTTGTATTTGGACAAGGAGTTATCCCGGGTGTTATTGGGACAAATCCTGATCTTTCACCTGAAAATGGAAATGTCCCTATGCAATACGATTATCGTCAGGTTTATGCAAACATATTACTGGACTGGATGGGAGTGGAAAAAGATACGATAAACAACGATGTGTTTTTTGGTAATTATATCGATGGCCCTAAAGAAGATGGAGGTGTATATGAGAAACTACCAATTGCCGGAGATAGTGTAACAGGATTTGAGGCATTCGTTGCCAATAAATATTTTGTTGAATCATTATATCCTAATCCAGCTATTGATGAAACTGTTCTGTCATTCCATATTAATACTGAACTTCAAGTATTTATAACAATAATGGATGCAAAAGGGCGCATAATGAAGAAAATCGTTAAGAAAGGACTTCATGCAGGAGCTCACAGAATTAAAATGGATGTGCATGACCTCAAAACAGGCTTGTATGTTTGTGAATTCCAGGCGGGAATATATAAAGAGACCAAAAAACTCATTATCAGAAAGTAGTATGAAGGCCCGGTTTATAATATTCCTGACATTGAGTATGCTAATCCTGCTGATCGAACCTGGGGAGTCTATGGCCCAGAAAAGGAACAATAAAAAGAAATACTATTCAGGAAATGAGCTAAAGAGTGGAAGAAATCAGTCATCTTCTTTCCTCAGCCAGCAGTGGTTCCTTGGACTTATTATTGGTGCAAACCTTACAGAACCGGTACCCAGTACCCGGTATTCTACATTCAGCCCTATTGATAAGGAGCCTGAATCTCTGTACAAGGATTATGAGAAATATAATAAGATCGGCCTTCAGGCTGGCCTGGATTTTTCGTATCAATACAAAATGCTCATTGTAAGTCTGCAACCTAATTTCAGGCGGGAATCATTTGCCTATAGCAATCAATATATGTGGATAGATGATGCAAATAGTGATAACACACTCGAATTAAACTATTATCAGGAACAAAAACTAGATTATATCGAGGTCCCACTGATTGCGAAAGTTTCTTTCTTGCAAGGTAGTATAAAACCCTTTATTGGTGTTGGTGGATATTATAGCTGGTTGGTAAATGCGAATAAATCCATTACGGTGGATGGAGTTGACCGGGCCTCCGGAAGTTCATACCCCTTCAATAAAGAGTCTTTGTCAGTAGGTGCAACGGACCTTTTCGTTAACTATAATGCTGGTGTTTTAGGGAGCATAGGCTTCAACTATGATCCCGGGAATATCAGGTTAACTTTTGAAATACAGTATCGTTACGGATTAACAAATATTACTAATACTGCCAATCGTTTTACAGATAATCGTCTCGCTGGAATGGGAGATGCATTGGATGACCTGTCATTAAATAACCTGGCAATCAACCTGGGTGTTTTGTTTCCGTTGAGGTTCTTAAGTAACGAGTTTTCTTCTTCCGAATGATATTTGCAGTATGAATAAAAGTAAGAATTATAATTCCTATTTGAAGATGGCGCACAGGTACTTGTGCGGGATTTGTATATGGTTTTTATTAGGGTTAGTAACAGGGTGTAACGATCCTAACGATACTGAGCCATCCGTGAATTTCCTAAAGATATATGATGATACCCGTTTTAATGCTTCATATATCCCAATTGATATTATTCAAACAAATGATGAAGGATATCTGATTTTAAGCGGTACCAGGTTGGAATTATCTGACTTTATAGGAGTATATGTCCTGAAGGTGGATAAAGATGGGAATTATGTAAATCATATTACATTTCCAGAAACGGTTGTCCATCCGGTAGCGAACTGGTTGCTTTTGGGCGATACCTATTATTTCTTCGCCATGAATTCGACAAATCTGAGTGTTGAATTGTATGGTGTTAGTCAGGGGGGCAACCTGCTTGATCCGATTACTGTGAATATGACCTATCCCTTGCATGCCAGTCTGGATGAAAACAACTTTTTACTGTTAAGCTATGACAATAACAGTAAATCATCTGTTCTTTCTGTAGTTACACCAGAAGGGAATATACAAAACAGCCGGAGTTTTACGATTGGACCTGGAGATGATATTGAGGAACCTATCATCGATCATTTTACGCGAACTGGAAAACAATTTCCATTCCTGACGGGTCGGTCAGGGGATGGTTCATACTATTTCAATGGATTCTATAATTATACATTTTCACTCGTTTTTTCGGACCTGAATTCAGGTGATCCAACCGGAGTTGTGCAAGGTCAACGGGAAGAAGGGGGTTTCAGTGCTTTGTTGCCCATGGCTTCTAATATATATTCTGCTTCAAGATTTAATTTTGGGGATAACTATTCCTTGCCAATGACAGCCATCAATTCCACCGGGATTAGTTCTATTACTGACCTGGGAGGTAATCCCTCCCTTGAATGGGTGCCCAATGCAAACGTTGATATTGAAAGATTAACGATAGGTAATATTGAGGTGATTGTATATGCCAGCACGACTAAAAATAGCCAGATAATGCTATCTGTTTATGCTGCCAATGATGGTATCTGGCTAGGGGCCGATTATTTGGGTTTTTCTACACCATACAGACTGATAAGCATGGCCCCAACCTTTGAAAATGGTCTGGCCATACTTGGGGCTACAGCTGTTGCAGGTCGATTTGAGAGAATCTGTATGTTTAAACTTTCTGAAGAAAATCTGGTCCGCATTATGGGAAATTAATCCACAATTGCTAAATTATATTTCAGTTTTTTTTAATATAATTCGAAGCAAGCTATGGAACATAGGAAATTCTCTTTTTTGCAGACCTGAAAGTAAGACTCATGTCACCCTTACTCAGGGTTCAGATCGATGATCACCTTGAAAAATTGAAGGCCGGAAACTGGAAATATTATGACGGTAAGATCAGGCGTGTTTTCATGATTACCGAATTATATTATGGAAGCGTAAAGATCGTTATCGATAAAAACATCATGAATGATTTTACGCTTGCAGTAAGAAATACAGGATTTGAGATCAATAAGGAACTGGAATTGGGTACTGCGATTGAGTATTCATTTAAGCACAAAGATGTTCCTTTTGCGATGAAACTTGAAATGATCAAAGGATTTACCAGTTAAATTGAAGTAGATTCTGAATCTTTAGAAAACTTAGCGAATACAGCTAAATTTAGTATTTCTCAATTGATATCTGGTTTAAAGGTGTAATCCACATTCGGTTTTGATGGTAGTTGTCCAACGCCCTTTCCTTTTCTTTCCCCTTTTTGTACAATGTGTACAACCTACCGACTCATAACCCATAAGTTTAAGAGGATGTGCCGGTAAATTGAACTTTTTAATATATTCCCTGACCTCTGATTCAGATACATCAAGGATAGGATAAAATTTTACAATTCCATTCCGTTGTTCAAATATATCAAGCTTTTCCCGGTGGTTACTTTGCCATCGCATCAATCCGGAGATCCACAGATTATAATTTGCTTTAACTTTTTCAAATGGCTCAACTTTATTAATACTGCAACATTGATCCGGGTTGGTTTTCCATAGCTTGGAATTTCCGGATAATTCATTCCAGTCTTCATCTGGAAGGATATCTTCTACATCCAGTTTAAAAAGGTCAATCAACTCTTTTTTGTAATTCAGGGTTTCCCTGAAATGATAAGTGGTATTAATAAAATGAATCTTTTGCCTAATATTCTGATTATAGAACAAATGCAATTGGAATACGGCCGATGTTCCAAAAGATGAAGTCAATAATATTTTATCGAAATCATTATATACTTCCTTGATCCGCTCATAAGGACTCAGGGCTTTATACTTTTTGTTTAAACAATCAATATTGACTGTAGATCCAGTTGAGTTGTGTCTCATGTCAGTTTTTGTGATAGTGTTTATCATATTTATTGGCCAATAATGATTGAGTATATTCATTTAAGATTCTGACTTTATCATTGAAATCAGTTTTCAGATGATCTCTGATTTCGTTCAGGCTTATAATCAGCTGATTTATATCATCAGGGATGGTATCATCAAAGTATTCCCTCATTCTTTTGGCTATAGTTGGAGATTTTCCGTTTGTTGATATGCCAATTTTTAAATGACCTTTTTGAACAATAGAGCCTAGATAAAAGTCACATAGATCTGGTGTGTCGGCTACATTAACTAATATATTAAGATCCTTTGTCACCTTTACGATCGACTCGTGCAACTTGTAATCGTTTGTAGCCAGAAAAACGAGATCAGCTTTAATAAGATCTTTTGCCTGGAATTTTCTCTGTACCAATCTGACATTCCAATGACTTACAGTTAGTTTACCTACTTCATCAGAGATGGTATCGGCTATTACGGTAACATGGGTTTCAGGATCATTGCTTAATATGGAACGAAGTTTTTCGGCACCAACCTTTCCTGCGCCGATCAATAAAACTTTCAATTTATCGAGTTTAATAAAAACGGGATATAATTTGTTCTGTGTCATTTTCATAGTGTTTAGTGTTTGAGAATTCTCCAATTATTTTTTGTTCTTTAGAATTTAAATTTCCTGTAATTATCCGGTTCAATTCCACCAGGGGAAGTGCTTTCTGAAGGACTTTGCCTATCAGGATCACAGCTGGTGAGCTTAGACCGGAAGCATTCTTTTTTTGCTCAATATTATTTATTGTTCCGGATACGATCTTTTCATTATTCATACTGCCATTTTGTATCAACATTACAGGCATATCCCCTTGACCGTTATTTTTGTAGATTCTGGTAATTTGTGGGATCTTTCGCATTCCCATCAGGATTACAACTGTAGCATTTGATCTACTAGCAAGCTTCAAATCCGCAGAAAGTTGCCTTTCAGAAGTTGTCCCGGTGATAACCCAGAAACCTTCACTTTGTCCCCTCAAGGTTAATGGGATGCCGATTAAAGCTGATAATCCTGTAGAGGAAGAAATTCCAGGTACTACCTCTGCAGGAATAGCGTTTTTTACTGCATGAGCAAGCTCTTCAAATCCTCTTCCAAGGATGAAAGGATCACCTCCCTTCAAGCGTACAACATGCCCATATTCCAGTGCAAGCTTAATGATCATCGCATTTATCTCATCCTGTGTTTTTACATGATTTCCTTCCCGTTTGCCAACGAATACTTTTTTTGCATTGGCTGGAGTATAACGTAAAAGAGAGGTATTTACCAAAGCATCATATAAAACTACGTCGGCTTCGGCAAGTTTCTTTAATCCCTTTACAGTGATCAGATCAGGATCACCCGGGCCGGCTCCTATTAAGGTAAGCTTAGGCTGATTTAGATATCTCATTATCCATTGATTTTTGTTGATAGGAGTTTTGTTCCCTTGTTTTTCTCAAGAATTTCAGAAAGGTAAACGCCATAGTAAAATATTGTTTTGCAAATACCAGATTCGGTTCCGATCTGTTTATAAGTAGTATGGTGTCCTTGAATGAATTAACTAGCCCAAATGATTTATAATCAGTAAAATGTGTATCGAACCGGTCAATGATATGCATATGGGTATTGCAGGTTACATCCTTTGTCAGTAGCATACCTTTGGCGGACTGAATAAAAGCACTATAGGTATGATAGATGCTGTCTGAGAATTTATCCTGCTGATAACTTTCCATTGATAATTGGATCTTTTCCTCTGCCTCCAGAAACAAAGTGCTCACCAGGTCTATAATCACACCGGCACACTCTCCTACAGCAGTTTCCACCTTAAAATTCTTATCCTGCTCCCAATCAATGAAATCTTCCCGTGATATTGTATTCAGTTCAGTGAGAGGTTTCAATAACTGATAGAAGTACATTTTTCCCTGCCTGTTGTAATATTTCGTGTATTGCTCATTTTGAAGTTTGCGCCTGGTATAATCATTTAGAAGTATTCTAAGTGCGTCTATACCTCTTTTACTAGGTATTTTTATAACCTTATCGGCTATCTGACCGTCTCCGTTTGATTGTATTGATCCTCCAATCAAAACCTGTAAGGCAGGTAATACCAAGCCACCTGATTTTAATGAACTTCCATGAAATCCGATACTTGCAATTCCGTGCTGTCCACAACTGTTCGGGCATCCGCTTATTTTTATTTTAACATCCTGATTATGGATGAATTCCGGGAATTCCTTAACTATCACATTTTCCAAAGCCCTTGCAATTCCTGTACTGTTGGAAATACCCAGGTTACATGTATCAGTACCAGGACAAGCAGTTATATCTGCGGTGGAATCAAAACCTGGATCGGCAAGACCAAGCCTATCCAGATCCTCATATAAATGAGGTAATGCGTTTTCCTGTATAAATCTCAAAAAATAACCCTGATTTGCTGTAATTCTAATATCGTTTAAGGCATACTTAGGTATAAGTTTTGCCAGGGCCCTGGCAGTATCAGAACTCATATTCCCGAGTGGAAGCTTTATGAAAATCCCTTTGTATTTCTTTTGTTTCTGATCGAAAACATTGGTTTTATACCAATTCTTATATTGGCTGGATTTGGGTAATTTTACCGGCGTAAATTCTTTCGCCTTAAGATCCAATACGATATCCGGTTTATCTGCGATCTCATATGTTTTATGTTGAAGTGCCTTTTGTTCTTTTTTAACAAGTTTATGTAATTCATCCAGGCCAATATCCGAGAGCAGAAACTTCAGCCTTGCCTTCTGTCTTCTGGCCCGTTCCCCATAGCGGTCAAATATTCGTAAAATAGATTCTGTATAGGGTATGATTTTATTAGTTTCCAGAAATTCGTATGCAACTTCGGCAAGTCTGGGTTGCGCCCCCAGCCCGCCACCTATCATTACTTTAAAGCCTTTTATTCTTATCCCATCGACCGTTTTAATTTTAGGGATAAAACCCATGTCATGAATAAAGCTCATCGCAGAATCTCGTTCACTTGATGAAAAGGATATTTTAAATTTCCTTCCCATTTCCTGACATACAGGATTTCTGAGAAAATATTCAAACATAGCATGAGCATAAGGGGATACATCAAATGGTTCCTCCGGATCTATTCCGGCAAGTGGTGAAGCAGTAATGTTTCTTACGGTATTCCCGCATGCCTCCCGTAATGTTATATTTTCGGCTTCCAGTTTTGCCCATAATTCAGGTGTCCTGTCAAGGCTGACATAATGGATTTGAATATCCTGCCGGGTGGTTGCATGCAAAGTGCTGCTAGCGTATTCATCTGAGATATCCGCTATCCTGCTCAGTTGCTTGTAGGTCAGTCTGCCGTAAGGTATTTTAATCCGGATCATCTGAACACCTGCTTGTCTCTGTCCATAGATTCCGCGAGCTAACCTTAAACTCCGGAATTTTTCTTCATCTATCTGGTGGTTTTTATAGGCATATATTTTCTTTTCAAGATCGGTTATATCTTTTTCAACCACCGGACTTTCTAATTCTGTTCTAAAACTTTTCATGGAATTTATTTTAAATAAAAAGGCCTTTCCCAATTGCTTGAGAAAGGCCCACTATATTTCTTTTCTGTATAATTTACATTTCAGGAAGATGATTAATTTCCCGGACAAAATAAAGTGATCCTTTCCCGTCCGGGCGACAACACCAATACCAGCAAGCGCATCTCTTTGAAGAAGCGTCTTTCATATTGATCCTTAGGCTGATTTTAGCTGTCATTTTAATGTTATCAATTCACAATAGTAGATTATAGTTTTATTTAATGCAAATTTTCAAATAAATAGTTTAAAAAAGTTAAGGAAGGCGACATTTTTCGTAATTTGTTATAAAATAGGTAATAATATGGAAGCACTATCGTGAGATTATTTTTGAATTATTCATGTAAAATCTCCCTGATAAAGAATGGATTGATCCCACATGGACTCTGATAGTATAATATATAGAATCGTTTTTCAACTCTCTATTTTAGCTTATAAAAATCTTAGAATAATTTTCTAAAAATTCATAAATTTGTTTAACCAGGCACGTAAAAAATAAACTTATACAAAAGCAGCATGGGTAAAAGGCGATCAGTAATAACCAGATTCTTTATTATCAATTTCATAATTGGCTTTTTCCTATTAGCCTCCTGTGAGAAAGATCAGATCACTCAGCCTCCAATTGAAAAACAGTCTATTACTATATTTTATACGAATGATGAACATGGATGGATGGAGCCCTTCGATGACTTAGCCGGAGGTGCTTCAGGGATGTTGGGACGCTGGAAAGTGGAAGAAAATTATGATGACTCTGATGCTTTTTTGGTGCTTAGCGGTGGGGATATGTGGACCGGTCCTGCTTTATCTTCCTGGTTTAATGGGGAGTCAATGGTAGAAATAATGAATGCCATGGGCTATGACGCCGCTGCCCTGGGGAATCACGAATTTGATTTTTCGGCTAGTACGCTAAATGATAATACAGAAAAGATGAATTTTTCTATTTTATCGGCAAATATTGTCGAGAAGGGAAGTGGAAATATACCTTCTTTTGTCGAACCTTATAAGATGATCAGATCTGGGGAAGTAGACATTGGAATTATTGGCTTGTCCTCCCTAACCACACCTTATTCAGCATTTCCAAAGTATGTTGAAGATTTTGAATTTACCGCCTATGATGAAGCTATTGATACGTACGCGCCAAAATTACAAGATCTGGGGGCTGAAATAATCTTAATCATAGGGCACATTTGCGAAAAGGAAATGATAGACCTGGTGCCCGTAGCCAAAAAATACAACATCTCTGTAATAGGAGGAGGACACTGCCATCAGATAGTTACCCGCCAAATAGACGGGATTGCACTGATGCAGGCCGCAGCTTATATGGCGGCTTATACCCGGGTTGAATTGGAGTATTTTCCTGACACAAAAGAAGTGAACATTGCAGGCAATGAATTTATTATCAATGAAAACGGCTTTTCAGATCAGTCTATTGAATCATTGATAAATGACTGGAGAGCAAGGTCGGATTCAGAATTAGCGGTGAAAATCGGTTTTTGTGCTGAAAAGATTGAAAAAGAGTCCCTCGAAATGGGTAATATGGTTGTGGATTCATGGTTTTTTAATTTTCCGGATGCGGATGTTTCTGTCACAAATTCAGGGGGTATTCGCCAGGACATTCAGGCCGGAGACATTTCTGTCGAAACAATAGTTGGATTATTGCCTTTTGAAAATACTATTTATGAATTGGATCTTACAGGGGCAGAGTTGTTGGATTGCTCCAGTAATTATTTGATTGGCGGGATGACTACGCTCAATGGGAACTACCTGTCTGATGGAACTCCAATACATAACGACAGCATTTACCAGGTTTTAACTACCGATTATTTGTATTCTATATCTTCAAATCGAATGAGTGAGTATGATCCTGACCCTGAGTATACCTCAATCAATTATAGGCAGCCTCTTATCGATTGGCTTAAATCACTCAGCACCTTTTCTAATGACCCGCTGGAAAACCACATGGATTATAATGCCAGAAAATAACAGCCTGGGCCCGCTACGCTTCTATAATCTCTGAAATTGTTTCTATTTAATTTTTGCCAATCTTTATTCTCAAAGAAATCTGAAAATAATTTCATTAATTGTATATTGGATCAAATTGTCAGTGTTTAGGTCTCAAGGAATTAAAAAGCATGAAAAAAGGAGAGGTGTTGGCTTGCCGGGATAAAACAGAATCCTACTTAAAGCAAAGTTTATTGCCGTTCTGGCTCAAGAGGATGAAGGATGTAAAAAACGGAGGTTTCATAACCCACTTCGATGAGTTAGGCAAGGATACAGGTGAAGATACTAAGTCTCTAATTTCACAAACACGTTCCATATATACAATGGCATCTGCCCACAGGGCAGGTTATGGAGAGGGTAAATGTGCTGATATGGCAAAGTATGGTGTAGAGTTTCTTATTGATAAAATGTGGGATGATCAATATGGCGGATTTTACTGGATGGTGGATAGAGCCGGAAATGTAATTAAGAATGATAAGGTATTATATGGGCATAGTTTTGCAATATATTGCCTAAGCGAGTATGCAATTGCAATTAATGACCCAATTGGGCTGGAATATGCTGAAAGGACTTTTGACCTGATTCAAAAGCATTGCTATGAACCAAAATTTGGAGGATATCTCGAGATGCATGACCAGGCCTGGAACCTTGCAGGTCCGGGCAATGAAGGAGGAGACCGTAAAACACTGGATGTACATATGCATTTGATGGAAGCCTATACGGCCTTATATGAATGCAGTCAGAAAGAGATACATAGACGGAAATTACTTAACGTAATTGAACTATTATTAAATAAGATCCTGCACCCTGAATACAAAACCGGAATTCCTCAATTCACTATAGACTGGAAGCAAGCCCCTCAAATAAAATTTGATATTATCTGGGGGTGGGATAGGTATTCAGATGGTGAACAGAAGGCTAATCCATCAGATAATACCTGTTATGGACATAATGCAGAATTTGCCTGGCTTCTGATTCATGCACTGCAAATATTGAAAATTGATATTTACGACTACAGTGATTTGCTGATCAGAATATTTGTCCACACAGTTGAAAATGGAATAGACCTGGAATATGGGGGCGTGTTTGTTGAAGGGCCTCATAAGGGAGGTGTTTATGACCATGAAAAGGAATTCTGGCAGCAAGCGGAAGTTTTGATAGGAATGCTTGACGCATGTATCTTAACCAGAGATCCCAAATATTGGGTAGCATATAAAAACGTATTTGATTTCGTATTTGACAAAGGAATAAATCATAAGGCAGGAGAGTGGTGGCCTTTGCTTTCCAGAGAAGGGGAGCCAATATGGCGGTATATGGGGCATGATTGGAAGACAAATTACCATACAGTACGCTCTATGATTCAAAGTGTACTAAGACTAAATAGTATAATTGATCGAATGAAATAACCAATCAGTAATGGGACCTGAGCGTGTGAAAGAAATACTAAATAATATCAGTAAAGCCAAAATTGCTGTTTATGGAGATTTTTGTCTGGATGCATACTTGATCATGGATCCGCATGGCTCAGAGACCTCAGTTGAGACCGGGCTTAAAGCGGAGGCTGTACTGAAACATTATTATTCCCCTGGAGGGGCTTCAAACATCACTGCTAACCTGGCTGCTCTGAATCCGACAGAAATTCTTTCTATAGGTGTTCTTGGTGATGATATTTATGCTCGTGAATTGAAACTTCAACTTAATACGCTTGGTATAAATACGTCTCATTTGATTTCTCAGAAGGAAGAATTTCACACATACGTGTTTACAAAAAGAATTCTATATGATGAAGAGGGACCCAGGATTGATTTTGGGACTAATAACCAGCGAAGTGAAGAAACGGATAGTCAATTGCTTGCTGCTATTGACTATGCACTTGAAAACTACGATGTTCTTATCTTCAATCAACAGGTACCCCGGAGTTTAACCAACAGCAGGTTTATCGATGAGGCAAATATATTATTTAAGAAATATGAAGGAAAGACTGTTTTGCTTGACTCCAGGCATTATAATGATCGTTTCCAAAATGTGAGTAGAAAAGTAAATGATGTAGAACTGGCCAGGCTATCCGGGAAGAAAAATGATTCGGAATTGCCGTCTTCTTTATCTAAGATAATTGAACAGGTGAAAAGCATTTTCAAGGGTAGGCCAATTTTTGTTACATGCGGAGAAAAGGGAATCATTAGCATAGATTCAGGTGGGATCTACCACGCTCCAGGGATTCAAATATTGAACAAACTGGACACCGTAGGCGCTGGGGATACTACAATAAGTGCTCTGGCTTGCTGCCTGGCGACTGGCTTAAGTACGGAAGAGGCGGCATCCTTTGCTAATCTTGCTGCAGCCATTACCGTCCAGAAACTATTTACTACTGGTACTGCAAATGCTCATGAAATTCTCGCTATAAGTAAGAATACTGACTACATATTCAATCCTGATTTGGCTGTTGATCAGAGAAAGGCATACTATTTACCAGGAACTGATATAGAAATTTGTAATCGAAATATTATTGGCAACACGAAGGGAATAAAGCATGTCGTGTTTGACCACGATGGAACATTAAGTATACTCCGGCAAGGTTGGGAAGAAATAATGAACAAGGTAATGGTCCGGGCGATTACTGGTAATAAAAAGATGGATAATAGATTATCCGAAAAGATCCGGAGGCGGGTATCAGAATATATAGAATTGTCGACCGGAATTCAGACTATATTGCAAATGGAAAAGTTGGTGGACCTGGTAAAAGAGTTCAAACAAGTGCCTGAATCTGATATCCAGGATGAGTTTGGATATAAATCAATATATCTTAAGCAGTTAATGCATTCGGTAAATGAACGATTAAGAAATATCGCCGAGGGGAAAATCGGAAAAGATCAATACCGGATTAAAGGTTCAATTGATTTCCTGACGCAATTGAAGAAATATGGTGTTCAATTATACCTGGCAAGTGGCACTGATAAGAAAGATGTTTTGAATGAAGCCAAAATAATGGGATATGCAGATCTTTTTGAAGGTGAAATCTACGGATCGCTTGATGATGTCAACAAATATTCCAAGAAAATGGTAATCGAGTCAATAATACAGGTAAACGGATTAAAAGAATTTGAATTTGCTGTGATTGGGGATGGACCAGTAGAAATAAGAGAAGGGGAGAAAAAAATGGGCATAACCATGGGCGTAGCATCAGATGAGAAAAGGGGATATGGATTAGACAAAGATAAACGCACTAAACTCATTAATGCCGGTGCAGATATCATCATTCCTGATTTTTCGGAATACAAAGCGTTGTTGGTTTTATTGTTTGGTGAATGAATACCTATTATTAATGAGGATAGAGTTAACTTATATTGATTGGATTGTTGTAGCCATTTTATTATTGGGGAGCCTTACTTTAGGACTATATATTGCCTACAGGTCTAAAGCGGGTCAGAATAGCACCAATTTTTTCCTTGGAGGACGAAAAATCCCATGGCCTGTTGTCGGGGCTTCATTATTCGCAACCAATATTGGTGCAGAACACCTCGTTGGATTATCAGGTGATGCATATCGCTATGGATTAAGTGCAGGATCAGTCGAACTTACTACAGCCATTACTCTTGGCTTTGGGTGTGCTATTTTATTTCCCTACTATTTAAAAAATAAGATCTTTACAATCCCTGAATTTCTTGAACTAAGATATAACCGGGTCGCCAGATTATTCTTTTCCGGATTAATGCTGGTCATCAGTATTATGACTAAAATGGCATTTACACTTTATGCAGGTGCCTTGGTTCTGAACAGCATCCTGGGATGGGATGTTATGTCCACGGTAATACTGATCGGTGTGGTGACTGCCATATTTACCATTATCGGTGGCTTTACGGCTGTCGCATATACAGACTCTATACAAGCCTTTCTAATGATAGTTGGATGTAGTATAATGTTATTTCTGGGCCTTGAAAAAGTGGGAGGATGGCAGATGCTTATAGAAAAAGTGCCTGAGGCTATGCATGTTGGTAAGCCCTATGATGATCCGGTCTATCCCTTCTGGGGTATACTTGCCACCGCCTTTTATGCTGGTATTTTTTATTGGGGAATTGATCAGGTGAATGTGCAGCGAGTATTAGCTGCCCAGGATTTAAAGCATGCCCGGTGGGGTGCCATGTTTGCCACCCTACTTAAGCTTTTGCCTATTTTTATTTTTGCTGTTCCAGGTTTGATCGCGCTTGCTCTCTTTCCTGGCATGGATGATACGGAAAGTAAACAGACTTTCGTTTTATTGCTTAATAATCTGTTGCCATCAGGATTAAGAGGAGTGGTTCTTGCTGCATTACTTGCTGCATTAATCTCATCCATTATCGCTGTGATGAATTCCGTTTCTACCTTGACCGTTAGAGATTTTATATTAGAGCTTCGACCAAAAACTTCAGAGAAATACCAGGTGCTGGCTGGTCGCGTGGTGATCATAATTGCTACCTTGTTAGGCCTTGCTGCTACCTGGCTGATTTATAGATCAGAAGAAGGATTGTATAAATATTTACAGACTATTACAGCCTATCTTGTATTTCCGGTATTTCCAGCCATAATTTTTGGGATCATAAGTAAGAAGGTTACATTAAAAGGTGCGTATTTCTCAGTTTTAGCAGGCGTAGTTTTGGCAACAATTTTTGTCATTGATCAATTAATAGGACCGGAATCAGGTAATCAGATTTTTCCTTTTTTGCATTATAAATTAACCCTGAATTTTGGATACAGGGGATTATGGGGAACAATACTGATAATAGGAGTTCTTTTCGGCGTATCATATTTTACTCCCAGGACTGATCCCGGCAAGCTGGAAAAAACAACCATCAATTGGAAGGAGAAGATTCGTCCAATAAGGAAGTTGAATGACTGGCGTTTGATCTGGTTCATATTGGCTCTGCTGACTGTTTTGATCTATATTTGGCTATGGTGATAAAATATTGTTAATAAAAACTCACGGAGAAATTGTAGTTTTGTGTGGTTTATTCAGATCAAATTAGATTTTTTAACCGTTTTTTAATTTTTACAGGAATAGAATATGACTAAAAAAAAACTCATCGGTATTGACCTGGGTGGAACCAATGTAAGGGCTGCTCATATAAGCTCAGAGGGTATAGAAAAGATGGATACGGAGGCTGTTATCTCAAAAGGATCCGTTCAGGACGTACTGGAACAGATGTATGGATTAATTGACCGCATCGGTACCCAAAACATTGAAGGAATTGGATTAGGCGTGCCCGGACCAGTGGATGAAGATAAAGGAATTGTATTTGAACTGATCAATATTCCGGCCTGGAAAAGAGTAGAAGTAAAAAGCTTGTTTGAGGAAAGGTATAAAATTCCAGTTAAAGTCCAGAATGATGCCAATTGTTTTGCCGTTGCTGAAAAGTTTTATGGGAAAGGGCGGGAAAGCCAATCATTTATTGGTTTGATTGTCGGTACAGGCATGGCCGGAGGCATTTTTATTAATAGCCAGTTGTATACCGGGCCGAACAGCATGGCAGGAGAGTTTGGTATGATGAAATACCTCGATAAATTCTATGAATATTACAGTTGTGGACAGTTTTTTAGTAATGTACATGGAATTTCCGGAAAGGAAGCTTATGATAGAGCCCAAGCTGGAGAAACGGAAGCAATAGCTATGTGGAAAGAATTTGGGAAACATCTGGGAACAGCAATCGAAGCTATTCTGTATGCATATGATCCCGAGAAAATAATCCTAGGTGGCTCTGTGGGCCAATCCCTTTCTTTATATGAAGACTATTTATGGGCTGTCCTGGATGATTTCGCGTTTAAAAACTCCTTGAAAAATTTAAAGATAGAAGCCTCGGAACTTGATAATCCTGGATTGTTGGGAGCAGCAGCACTACACTATTTATAGATTCAGTAATTCATGTATCGAAGAACCTGAATAAAGTTTCTGATAGCTCCTTGAAAGAATAAGAATCACGTAAAATCATCTGTTTTCAACCTGGATTTTGTAAACGATGGCCATATCATGCAGTGCCTCCCCTGGAAGACTGATTGAAAACCTTCATCTTCCTGGTTCCATGTTATCTTTTCTTTACACCCCAACAATATAACATCGTTTAAGGTAAGATCCTGATCCTTAAATGTAGTAAATAGTATTTCCTTTTTATCTTCAGACCAGCCTAAAATATCAGAGTCTCACTCCAAATCGGTCTGCAACGGAAATGGGATGGACTCTGATATATGAATTATGGACTTGTTTAACACATTTAAAAAATACTAAATCGTAATTTCAGTGATCATTCAAGTGAATAAATAGAAATACATAGCTGCGCGACTATCCGGATATTTCAATATCCTGCGCAATAGTTTTATTTTTTTCCTCCGTGGAATATATAATATCTTCTATCATTTCCTTTTCTTTCGATATAGCTTTCCGCTTGATAATAGTGTATTCCGGTACGTTGATATCATCAAACCACTCTCCCCATCGATCCATAATCCGATCCCATTCCAAATCTTTGTCACGTGGTGCTGCTTCCACTAGCACCACATGCAGATCTGGAAACAGTGCGTTCACAGGTTGCAATTTATTTGGATTTTTACCAACAATGGGATATCCATCGGTGAGGATGAAGAGGTAATTCTTTGTAAGTGTATCTGATACATAGTCATATCTCAAATCTTCATAGAAATATTTCCAGATGTCAGCACCATAATAATCCTCCGGATCAGGACTGAACATTGCCATGTTATACAGGGTATCAAGATTAGCCAGATATTGTACCCGTCTTTCATCTTCCTGTGATTTTCTGTACACAATTTTGATGTTATCCATATTGACGTATAGCCGATCTTCAAATACATCAGCGGGTAGATTAGCTCCCTTTTGTGGTGCAATTACTACCTTGATTTCATCTCTGGATTTTATGTATAGGTTTTCCTTTACATTCTTTTCAAACAAATTGTATATATGGCGGATTATCTCTTTATCCCGCTGCAGCTGATCGGGTTGCACAATGATTCTGTCCGATAGATCAAGAAGAACAATGAAATTATTTTTCATTCGCATCTTGCCTGATTCCTTAGGTGCAGGCGGTGTGCATGTTACCATACTGAATATAATCAGACATGATACTATTATCGATAAATATTCTCTCGTTTTCATAAGATTAATATTATGATATGTTGATACTAGGCTTTTTTACTAATGACCTTCACGATACCAGGCCTTATGCCATGTTTTTCTTCAAATTCCTTCTTTTCCTGAAGGCAGAGGTCCTTAACAACCTTCATGCCTGCTGGTGATAAATAAGATATCCAGCCTGTAGAAAATTGGTCAATATATTTTTGAAGATTTCCAAACATTACTGTGCTGATATCCTCTCTTAGTTGATGGATCTTTTCACTGATTTCGACATTTGAAGTCTTCTTTTCTTCAAGGCTGAGAACATCCTTTTTTAGATGTTTCATTATCTTTTTGATGTTTCGAGGTATTTGTCCTTTCTCCCATTCCCTTAAAAGAGAATCCAGAAGAATACTCCAGATTATATAAACAAGGAATCCTAAGAATAGAATGATATAGAAAGTAGAACTCATGCTCCAACTTACCGTACTTAATCCCATAAGTTCCTTCGCCATTTCTGTGTTATTGTGTATGATCAATGCCAACAGAAAATCTACGGTAAAAGTAACTGCTATCAGAAGTCCTAGAAATACATATTTGGCTTTATGACTCATCTCAATTATTACGTGAAAGGCCCATCCGAATGCGTAAAAAATGAATGGAACAAGAAACAACAGAAAATTATATGAAATAGCTTCATTTAATTCATATGGCCCTGGCATGATGCTTCCTGTACCTATGCCTTGTGCAATATTGTCTGCCAAGGCTTCAAAGTCGGTGTATAGTGCCTTATAAGCTGCAGAAACATAGAAAAAGAACAAATATCCAGTGAGCATAACCAAAATAAACAGGTTTATGCTGAATTTGAATAGACTGAATGTTTCGTTTTTAGCCGATTCGGGATCTTCGTCGTTTCTTTCCTTCAGGTCAAGAAGTTTCTGGTTATATTCCTCAATTTTCTTTTTCTTATCCAGGATCTCTTTGTCAAATTTTTTGTTAGCCTTTTCAATATCCTGTTCCTGCTTTCCCAACCTTGTGATTTCAGCGCGTTTCTCAATCTTTTCCTCTTCAGATACACCATTATAATCTTCTGCAACAAGGTCTCCATTCATGATCCTTTTCAGGAAGGATTGATAAATTTTTGGGTCTCCCTTTACATTGCCGGATTTTTCATAGCCGAAGTCAGAAAGGTTAATCCTTTCCACTTGATAATTGATTTCTTTGTTACGCTCTTGTTTTGTGCGTTCTTTTAGTTCTTCCATAATTCATAGAATTTGATCCAAATGAACAAAATTTTATTCAGTAAAATGGATGGTAAGAATTGGTTTTGTTACGCATGTAAGTTCAGTGCATTTTTACACGTAAATAAAAAAGACCAGAATTCGTACAGGGTGGAAAATCAATGTTTTTTTGCTTCCAGATATTTTTTTCATCCCATGTAAAGAAATGAAAAGTACATCGATCTGAACAAATTTTATATATTTTAGGACGCACTAATAGAAATGAGAGGTTTCTTAACTGATTTAATTCCATTAGTTTGAATGAGACGTAGAAATCCTGCCTAAGCGGAACTGAACATAAAAATTGGTAATGAATTATAAAAATTAATGACCTACATTTGCCTGCAAGCTTCGATCACGTTTTTGTTGACCCTTTTCAATTCCATGAGTTTTATAACTGATTCTTTTTCCTTCTGAGCAAAGTCTTCCAGAAACTCGATCATCTCAGCAATCGTCAGATTATAGAACTTCTTAGGTTGGTGGATGTATTTTATTCCCTTCTTCAATAAATACTCTTGTGCTTTCATGTCTCCACAATTTTCATTCTAATAATAAAGACGTTGAATATACCCAATTGTTGCTCAAAATTTTAATAAAATGTCGGTATTCTGATAAATAATGCAATTTATGTAAGAATATTAAGAAATACTTGTGCGATTTTTAGAGGCGTATTTTCAAGGTATTTATGTCATCTTCAATAAGTCCATGTTTTTCAGAATATAATATAATCTCCCAGAATTTTACAGATTGTAATACTTCATACCCTATCGGACTAAATCGGTGTTTTCTAGTGCACACTTTAACGCTTCATAAGGTGTTTTTCCATCAAAAGCTCCATGCGGTCTATTGAAATTATAAAATTGCTCCCATTTCTCCAATTTCTTTCTCAAATCCACATCATCGGTATAAGTTAAAAGCTGATAAAATTCCTCCTGATCTGTCCTATGTGATCTTTCCACTTTTCCATTAAGTTGTGGTGATCGTGGTTTAATATATACATGCCTAACGCCCTTATCTTCTTCCACATACCAATGAAATTTTGATTGAAACTCATG
>CAYMFU010000094.1:0-8790 GCA_964389805.1 uncultured Roseivirgaceae bacterium
TCTCTGGGCCGGTCGTCTTCAGCCCATTGAGGGATCCTGAGATGATCCGGGTTGGGATTCAATTTCATAGCTGGTTTATTTAGGTTGAAAATATCAGCTTAATATAAGAAAAAAGTAGGAGAGAAGCAATTTGGGCTTGGAATCTGAAATATTACCGAAAAAAAAATCCCGCCTTGGCGGGATTATATATTGTGTTGAGTAATTCTAACTTAGACTGTTCACTAACTTAGCAAGCTTGGATTTTCTATTAGCTGCAGTGTTTTTATGAATAATATTTCTCTTGGCGAGTTTATCCAGCATGCCCGATACCTTTTTATATAGGTCAACAGCTTCTTTTTTGTTTTTAGCCTCACGTAATTTCTTAATGAAAGTTCTTGTGGTTTTCGCCTGGTACCTGTTCCTTAATCTTTTGGCCTCACTAGACTTTACTCGCTTTAATGCTGATTTATGGTTTGCCATATTCTAATTATATAATATCGCTTAATTCAAATTTTTTCGGACTGCAAAGGTATATATTAATTTCTATTTACAAAAGTCATAATAATTTAATTATAAAGAATTTAGGAAATTCCTGAACGACTTACTGTTATATTTCGCCATGCCTTCTTTTCGCATAACAACATTACCCTCTGGTGAGATGACAAACGAAGTAGGTATGATCTTGCTGTAATATACTGAGGGAGATGTAGAAGCATAGGTATAAATGTTAAAATCATAACCTTTTTTATCCAGAAATGCTTTGGCCTTATTGAAATCATCATCCAATGATATCATAATGAATACAATATTCTCTGATGCCACTTCATTATACAGGTTATTAATGTCAGGCATTTCAGCGATACAGGGCGGGCACCAGGTAGCCCAGAGATTCAGGAATACCGTTTTGCCTTTTAAAGCTTCCCCTTCAAGAACATTTCCTTCATGATCGATAAGGGTGAAATTATAGTCTGCTTTAGAGATAGGTTCTTCGTTAGAGATCTTTGGTTTGATTATGCCGGTTTTAAGCACTAATCCTTGAACTGTTCCAATCACCTGGGTGTGCAACCCGGTAAAATATAAAAAGGCACCGATTGCAATGATCACTCCCCATTCAATGAGTTCCCTCTTCCAGGTTCTTTTCTTTTTCTTCTTCTTTTCTTCAACCATTTTTCATGAATTCAACTATACAGTTCTGCAAAACTACTGAAATAATATTTTAATAATTATAAACAAGAAATACGCTTAATTGAAGGAAGAGAAATGAAATTATATAAATCAGATCACCCCGACTTTTTCCAGTGTTTTCAGTTCATCCCGAATTTCAGCAAAATGATTTTCCATTCGTCGGATGTATGTTTTAAAAGCCTCTTCATTTCTCATAGTTTCGAATCTCGGATCATTCTGCATGGCCCAAACTTGCCAGCATTCAATTCTATCAGTTTCTTCCATAAAATGAAGTATTTCATATGCAATTTCTTTTTCACCTATGTAAGCGTATTGCGCTGCTTTGTCATAAAAATCGATTCCACCTTCTGCCGAAAGCCTTTTCAGCTCAATTTTTTTGTCCAGATGTTCAATAGCCATATTAAAATACTTTTCGGCTTTATCATTAATCCCTAATTTTTCATAGATGTAAGCCTTCCAATGTGGACTTGTATACTCTATAAGGTTAAGCGAGTCTTTTTCGGGATCCAGCTTTTCCAGTTGACCTGAATACGCATATTGTAATACCATTGTACCATAACACCATCCATCGCTTGCCAGCAAACAGAGACTATCCATGTAGATTTTTGATATATCATACTCTCCCTTTGTCAGGTTCAACATCCATAATCCCAAATATCCAAATACTGGCTTGTAATCGAGCGTCTTTTCAATATATTCATGCGTTTTGTCATAATCACCAATGGCCATGTAAACTGTAGCAATATTGTCCAAAATTTCAGGGTATTGAGCGGGATCCAGAATAAGGATCTTTCTGGCCTTTTGGAGGTTTTGTAACGCTTCTATATAGTTTTTCTGATAATATAAATTCAATCCTAAAACCTTATAAGCCTGACCATTATTTGGATCAAGTTGAATGGCTTTTTTGGCCTCATATATACTGCTGTCATGTGCGGTCCTTTGCCAATAGTATTCAGCACGTAGCCAATATCCATCGGATAAGTTTGGATCAATGGATAGGGCCTTATCTGCAAAATAAAGCATTGTGTCTGCAAAATTTTCCTTAATATCATTCACATAAACAGTCTTCCTGAAATAAGCTAATCCCTTCCAGACATAGGCCAGGGCAAACTCCGGATCCAGATCAATAGCCCGGTCATAGAAATAAATGGCCCGGTTGATATCTGATTCTTCGCCTCTGTAAAAGTATTCTCTCCCCTTTAAATAAAGATCATATGCCTCTGGGTTATTGGTTGGTTGCGATTCAATGATTTCTTTCTCTTCTGGTTTTACTATTGCTCTAAGCTCTCCTGCAATTAACTGGGCGATTTCACTTTGAAGAGAGAATAAATTATTGATATTGTCTGGAAATGTTTCCGCCCACATGTGCTCGTCATTTTCCATATTGATCAACTGTGCATGGACCTTAATAACATCTCCCTGTCGCTGAACAGATCCTTCCACCAGGTAGTTTACCTTTAGATGGTTAGCGATCTCATGTAGAGTTAATGTTGTATCGCGGAATAGCTCGGTGGATGTTTTTGACGACACCCGTAGATCTTCGATCTTAGCCAGGCTATTCCGGATCTCTTCCATCATAGCATCAGCCAGATATTTATTTGAAGCATCAGGGGATAGGTTGGAGAAAGGCATAACCGCAATTGATCGTTCCTGATCTATTTTGTAAGATGGATATAATTGCCAGATCAGAATTCCTGCGATTGTCAAACCAAATATTCCAATTAATATATAGTTAAGTTTATATCTTTTCTTTTTTGACCTTACAGGTCTTTCCAATAGCTCGTCATCAGATGTGATGATTTGGTATACCTTGATGACCTCATCAACATTTTTGTAGGACTTCTCATCAATAAACCTGGAACGGATGTCTTTCTTGTTCTTAACATTCCGGTAGACAGAATCGGATACATAGATATTCCCCTTCCTGGCATCAGCCTGTAATCTGGAGGAAATGTTCACCCCATCACCGAATACATCGTTCCCCTCAAAAGTCACTTCTCCATCATGGATACCCACTTTTAATGGGATCTGTTCCGCCTTACAGGCTATTTGGATTTCAATAGCGCATCTAACAGCATCAGTAGGAAGGTTGAAACTGAGCAGCATACCATCACCCATCTCTTTAATAAGTTTCCCGCCATATTTTTTGGACAGATCCTGGTGAATAGACCTGTTCTTGCGTAAGATTTCGAATGCCTTGTCCTCATCGGATCCCATCAGCGCAGTGTAGCCAACAATGTCCGTAAACATAATGGTTACATGCTTGCGTATTATGGAAGATGCATTTGGCTTGTCCGACATATTGGTCATTTCGTCTTGAAAAATTTGCCTTGTGCCATTATATTAAAATTAGGGATTTATGTTGAGGAATTCCAGATTTTCTAATTTTATCCCTTGTACGTTGAAAAAGAATATCCTTAGATCTGCATTAATATCCCGGATTCTGATGCAAGGTTTGTTCACTGATATCAATTTCCGATTGTGGGATGGGAAAACGAATTTGATGGTCTTCGAATACTGCACCATCTAAATACGCACGAGTTTTACTCTCCTTCTCAATGTAGGCATTCAATGTCGACTTAGTTACACCCCAGCGCTTCAGATCCCAGAAACGATGTCCTTCCATACCCATCTCCAGCCTTCTCTCAAATCGAACTGCCTCCCTGGCACCTTCCTGTGTCTGGAATGGATCGGATGAGCCACCATTAGGATATCGTGCAATCTGATAATTGGAAGCAAGGGAATCATTATCAAATCGGACCCAATATTCAGGATGATCAGCCATTCGACCCCGTACCTCATTGACCAGTTCCCAAGCCCTGGTAAGGCTACCAACTTCAACTTCACACTCCGCAGCCATAAGCAACACATCTGCATAACGTAAAATGCTATAATTATTGGCTGTTTCCATACCCCAGCCACCCGTATAAATATCATTATATTCCTGATATTCTTTATGTTTCATCGCACAGTAGGGCCCATAAATATCCGGTGCGCGAACCCAATCCCACACCCCACCAGGATGCATACCCCAGTCAAGATACGGGATACCTCTTCGGCCAACCGTCCAGTCCAGCCTGGGATCGAGAGGACGGGTATCAGGCGTAAAAGGATCGCTTGGAGATATTCCTTCATCGTTAATTACATCGTCACCGATTGCATTAAAATTTAAACCAAAAGCGTTTAGATAGGGCAATCCCTGAATTACACCTGCAACCACACCATCCGTTGTTTTAAATGCATTCACGAGATTTTGTGTTGGTTGATTAAATCCCCAAGCATATGGTCCATTCCCTGCATCACCCCAGTTTCCATTAGCCTGGAATCCCCAGCCTGGATTTTGACTATTGTCAGATAAAGATGCCTGTATTTGAAATATTGCTTCTTGACCATTATCACCTATAGTAGTAAAATTTAATTGATATTTATCGAATAATGAGTACTTGCCACTTTGGATAATGGTGTTTAACAGCTGTAGAGCTGCATTATAATCCCCTCTGTATAATTTTAATTTGGCCATCAAACCCTTAACAGCATACAGGGTAACTCTTCCCGGTTCATCATTCCTGGGTTGCTCACCCAAATGATCAATTGCATACTGAAAATCGGCTTCAACTTCAATCCATGGGATATATCCATCACCCCCAAGCATTCCCCATTCTGTATCTCCTGCATTAGCTTCTGCATCATTGCTGGGTTCGTTGTCAACAAGAATATTTGATCCAGTATGTGTTTCATCCACATAAGGAACAAAATCCCACATTTTTATGGCTTCCAGGTGGGAATATCCTCTGAGAAATCGTGCTTCAGCAATAAATTGTATTGCTTCTTCCTCATTGATATTATTATCCGCAAGTGCAGTATTTGTAACACGTATAACATTATTACAGCTTGCTACGCCATCATAAACAACTTGCCATCTCCATAAAAAAAACGAATTGTTAGGATTATGTTGATAGGTCTCCATCTCATAAATTTGATATTGATCATCATGACCCCAACTGCCTTTATAGGATTCATCAGCATACACATCCCCATAAATCCAATTACTACCTGCTTCAGACATCCAGGTTCCGTGTACAGTAGAATATGCATTAAATAACAGTCTTTCGATACCATCTTTATTGGCAAGAGATTCTTCAAAAATCACACCTTGCGGTTCTTTTGTAAGAAAATCATCGAAACAGGATGGCAAAATCAAGCTGAAGCTGATTATTAATGCTGTTGTATATTTTATTAAAGTTTTCATGAGATAGAATTTTCTGTTTAAAAGGTGATGCTTAATCCTACCATATATGTTCTAGCGCCTGGGTATTGTGCCAGGTCCGAACCTAAAGTAAAGTCATTCTTAAACGAATAATTATTCGAGACTACACTGCGTGTGACCATGGGGTCAAATCCTTTAAAGTTGGTAATGGTTAACAAATTATTGACCTGAAAATAAACCCTGAATTGATTCACCATTTTCCAGTTAAGAATATTAAAATTATACCCGAGTATAAGTTGCTGTAATCTCAGGAATGAGCCATCTTCAACATAATAAGATAATGAAGGGGAAAATTCCATATCCGGTGCTGCATCGTTGATCTCAGGAAGGGTTGCCTGAGAATCATTCACTCCCGGCATACCCCAGGATTGTAATATTTTCTTGCTGAATTGTGAATTAACATCCTCTACCCATTGTCCCTTTAATACATCCATTACTCTTTTATTGCCGTTATATAGTTCATTCCCAAATGATCCGTACCAGAACATGCTGATATAAAAACCTCTATATTGTAAATTGATGGGTATGCCAAATGTGAAATCAGGATGTGGCGAACCCAGGATGTACCTGTCATCTTCATTCGGTGCAATAATTTGAATCGTATCATTCCCATCTTTATCTTCAAACCGCCAGCGACCTACATCAAACCAGGTGGTATCCCCTTCTGTGTTAATCATATAATTAAAATCCTGCTTTGGAGCCCTAAGTACCTCCTGTTTGACATGAAAAATACCCAATATGTTTAAACCAAAGAATGAACTAATGGGATACCCCTCCATGGTGATGCTACTTCCGTAATCCGTCCATCCAGGATTTCCTCCCCAATAAAATTGGTCCGGATTGTACAGTTTCACTACTTCATTCTTGTAATGGGTAAAATTAATACCTGCATTCCAGGTAAAATCCTTGCCTGGTTGATTGCGATAGAACAATGAAAAATCAATGCCGGTATTTCTCATTTCACCTACATTCTGGTATGCATATCCCAGACTAGCCTGACCTTTCAACGCGGAGGGAGGAACACTGATTAACATATCAGTAGTATAGCGATCATACCAGTCAATTGTAAATGTCAAAGAATTTCTGAACATGGATAAATCAATTCCAACATTCAGGGTTGTTGTAGATTCCCATTTGGTATCCGGATTTCCAAAATAGGCAACAGCAACCCCTGACTCTGCTTCAGTTTGTAATCCTCCAATATCATAGTTATTTCTGAATCCAGTGGCATAGGTGTTAGATATCCTGTAATTTCCAATATTCTGATTGCCGGTTTGTCCCCAACCAGCTCTAAGCTTCAAATCATTGATAAAATCTAATCCCCGCATAAAATTTTCAGCGGATATTCTCCATGCAGCACTGAAAGCAGGGAAAACAGCATATTTATTTTCTTCTCCAAAGCGTGAGGATCCATCACGTCGTACTGTGGCGCTTACGATATATTTTGCCTTATAATTATAATCGACCTTGGCAAAAAAAGACAATAATGACCATTCACTTGAAATTCCCTCTACCCAGGGATCCGATTCTCCTGCACTCAAATGTCGATAGGATATGTCATCGGAATAAAAGTCGCTAATGCCCGAGGATTGAGTTGTTATTTTGTCTTCAATGGTTTCCATTCCGACTAATGCAAGAAGATTATGTATGTCATTGAAAGTTTTATGATACGAAAGAGTATTATACCAGGTCCAGTTAAAACGATTATTTATATATTGAGATAAATGATTTCGCTGATTGTAATAATCTGAATTTTCAGGTCTTTTTGGGTCAAATTCCTTATGTTCATATGTTACTTTCAGGTTGGGACTGATACTGGATTTTAAGGTGAGATCTTTAAGAATATCCAGCTCAATGAAAAACGATCCCAGGAGTCGGAAGTACTTATTGTAGTTATCTTTCCCCCTTTCCAGGCCCGCAACCGGATTACCACTACTTAATTCCTCGATTTTATCCCCAGTATAATACCCGCCCACATCGTAGACTGGTGTAATTTCTCTTGTACCAGCTAATGTATTATATAAAATGTTTCCAGCGACATGGGCTCCATGCATACCCACATCATTGACCATATTATGATACGATAGTGAAAATGTTTCACCAATTCGAAATCGTTTGCCCACATTAAAAAGTGTATTAACTCTGAAGGTCAGTTTCTGGTATTTGTTGTTATTTATTACACCTTCCTGGTCAAAATAGCCAAGAGTTATGGCAAACTGACCTTTTTCACTTCCATGGGTGGCCGAAAGAAAATAATTCTGTATCAAAGCTGGCCGAAAAATCTGATCCAGCCAGTCGGTACCTTCATGACTGGTTCTGGTATAAGTCAGGGAATCCACCGAAAGATCGTACAACGATTCATCAATAGGTCCATCCAGCTCAATCGAGTGTCCTGCTGGAATGAGATAATCCGGTACGCCCCAGCTTCCATCTGATAAAAGGTATTGTGTACTGAATTGAGAACCTTCTAAAGGCACGCCAGCATTTTCATGCCCACTCCTATAGATCAGGGCCACTTCATCCGGATTACAGACTTCAGGAAGATTTAACACATGCTGTACTCCTACATAGCCGTTGAAAGAAAAGTTCGTCTTACCAGTTGCTTTAGCTGATTTTGTGGTTATAAGAACTACGCCATTGGCTGCCCGTGAACCATAGACGGATGCTGCTGAAGCATCTTTCAATACCTGAACGGTCTCTACATCATCCGGATTCAACATCTCGATGGTTAGGTGATCCGCAGGGGCTCCATCGATGATATATAATGGATCATTGTCGTTGATTGTACCGTAACCTCTGATCCTGACAGATATAGGTGCACCAGGCATACCTGACTGTGTTACCGTCACACCTGGAGCGCGCCCTTGAAGTTGTTCAGCCACATTGCTGGTAGGTACTATTTTCATTTCTTTAGTATCAACTACATCTATAGCTCCAGAAAAATTCCTGACAGCTTGTGTTGTATATCCCGTTACTACTACCTCTTCCAGCTGCGTAATGTCAATTGGCAAGTATACATCGATCACGGATCTATTGCCTATTACTTCGTAGACAGTTTTATAGCCAATATATGAAAAAACCAATGTAGCTTCAGTATTCGAAATATTCATGGTATAATTGCCGTCTAAGTCGGTTATGTTCCCATATGTAGTCCCCATGATCAAAACGTTCACGCCGGGTAGAGGCCCATCATCAGAGATGACAGTTCCTGTTACGATCCTATCCTGGGCTATTAAGAAATTGGAGAGTAGATAGCATAAGATGAAAGCCAATACTTTCAGATCTTTCAAATAATACATAAGAATATTAATTGGAGTGAGCTCTCATTCCGTTCAGGGGGTTACCTGACAGATTTAACA
>CAYMFU010000095.1:0-2894 GCA_964389805.1 uncultured Roseivirgaceae bacterium
GCGAAAATTATTGGAAAAACAGAAGAAAGGAAAGAAAAGAATGCGGAACGTCAGTAATGTAGAGATACCTCAGGAGGCATTCATGGCGGTTTTAAAACTTGATTAAATTATAAAAACTAAAAAATGGCTGAAATTATCGACGGTAAAACGACATCTTTGGCAATCAAAGATGAGATCGCTGAAAAAGTAAAACAAATTGTTAAAGATGGAGGCAAAGTGCCCCACCTGGCGGCCGTGCTTATAGGAGATGATGGAGCAAGTCAAACCTATGTTAACGGAAAAGTGAAAGCATGTGAATATGTAGGTTTCAAATCTTCCTTATTTAAATTTGAATCCGATATATCCGAGGATGAATTACTGGAAGTTGTGGACAAATTGAACTATGAAGATGATATCGACGGATATATTGTACAACTCCCACTTCCCAAACATATATCCCCGCAAAAAGTTATAGAAAGAATCAAACCTGAAAAGGACGTCGATGGGTTTCATCCGGTGAATGTTGGCAGAATGGTCCTGGGACTACCTGCGTACATATCAGCTACTCCTTTCGGGATATTGAAACTCCTTGAGCGATATAAGATAGATACTGAAGGGAAAGAATGTGTAATTATTGGACGCAGTGATATCGTCGGCACTCCAATGAGTAATCTTCTTTCCAGAAAAACATACCCTGGCAATTGTACTGTTACTTTATGTCATAGCCGTACCAAGGATATCAAGGCACTTTCACAAAACGCAGATATTGTGATCGCAGCCTTAGGTAGACCAGAATTTTTAACTGCAGATATGGTTAAAGAGGGAGCGGTAGTCATTGATGTCGGAGTTACCCGTGTCCCGGATGCCACTAAAAGAAGAGGTTATGCCTTGAAAGGCGATGTAAAATTCGACGAAGTGTCAGAGAAAGCCAGCTATATAACCCCCGTGCCAGGAGGTGTAGGGCCTATGACCATCGCCTCCTTGTTATACAATACACTTATGGCATCCCGAAAGACAATTTATAGTTAGATCTATGGATGCTTTGCATGTTATGGAGGCGTTTTACACGGTCCAGGGAGAAGGATTTCATCAAGGGAAGGCGGCTGTATTTATCAGATTGGCTGGATGTGATGTGGGTTGTCACTGGTGTGATGTGAAGGAATCCTGGGATATGAAAGGGTACACTGTTGTACCGGTCGGAGAATTAGTAAAGCAAGTGAGCCATTACGAATCAGATATTGCTGTTGTTACAGGCGGCGAACCATTGATGCATGACCTCGGGCCACTTACCCATGAATTGAAATCAGTTGGCTTTAGAACACATATTGAAACCTCAGGCGCCCATGCGATATCCGGAGATTGGGACTGGATCTGTTTATCGCCAAAAAAATTCAAGCCTGCGCTATCACCTATTTATCATTTAGCGGATGAATTGAAAATAATTATTTATAATAAAAGTGACTTTAAATGGGCTGAATCTCAAAGTGAGCAGGTAAAAACGGCATGCAAATTGTATTTGCAACCTGAATGGGGAAGATCCGATAAAGTATTACCCTTAATGATTGACTATGTTAAAACACATCCGGAATGGGAAGTATCCTTACAAATTCATAAATTCATGGATATTCCATAAATCTATGTTGCACAGGTTCCTTTATATCGTACTGGTTTTTTTGTTGATGGATATGGCAGATGGGTATGTAATGGCCCAGAAAGTCTATTCTACAAAATCCAAAAAAGCCATAAAGCTGTATGAAGATTCTGAACATTATATGGCCAGGCGACAGTATATAGAAGTCATAAATATTCTGAATCTCGCCCTGGAGAAGGATGTCAAGTTTACGGAAGCCCACCTGCGGATTGCTTTCTGTTATAAAATATTAAACAATATTAGTGGTCAAAAACGTCATTTAGAAGATGTTCTTAAGTACACTGAAACACCGGAAAGATATGTGAACGTATATTTCTCACTGGGCGAGGCCTATTATCTGACACAGGAATATGACAAAGCTCTAGCAGTTCTCAATGATTTTCTCAAATACCAGGGAGTCAATCAGCGCTTGATCCCGGAAGCTGAATGGCTTGTCAGGAATGTATATTTCGCCAAAGATGCAATGATGAATCCGCTTGAAATTGAACCGGTAATACTTCCTGAGGTAATTAACGCCGGGCCTTTGCAGTATTTTCCAGTGCTTACAGGGGATGAGGCTCAGATTTATTTCACCAAAAGGCAGGGGGCTCATCCCAGATTTGATGAAAACATTTACATGTCAAAGAAGGATGATCAGGGAAACTGGATTCCACCTTACTCTTTATCAGCTAATATAAACACAGCCAATAATGAAGGTACCTGCACCATTTCTGCAGATGGAAAAATTTTGATCCTGACTTCATGCCAGGGAAGAGGAAGCCTGGGTAGTTGTGACCTGTATATTTCATTCCGGGAAGGAAATGACTGGAGCAGGCCGGTAAACCTTGGTCCTAATGTAAATTCACAATATTGGGATTCACAACCCTCATTATCTGCTGATGGCCGAAAATTGTACTTTGTATCAGAAAGGACTGGAGGAATCGGGGGGCGCGATATCTGGTTGAGTCAGCGCAATGAAAATAATGAATGGCTGGCAGCCGTTAACCTGGGTACTTCAATAAATACGGAAAGAGACGAGGTATCACCATTTATTCACGTGAACGGACAAACCCTTTTCTTTGCCTCGAAAGGATATCCGGGATTTGGCGGATATGATCTGTATTCAACTGAATATGAAAATGAGGCTTGGTCTGAACCTAAGAATCTAGGGTACCCTGTAAATACGCCGGAAGACCAGATATCCCTTTTTGTCACCACAAGTGGCGAAGGGGCTTATTATTCACTTGATTCCTATGACCGGAGCGGTTTGCCTCTGAGTTTCATA
>CAYMFU010000096.1:0-15272 GCA_964389805.1 uncultured Roseivirgaceae bacterium
TGAGTAGTGTTCCTATTCCCATCCAGGCCTTGAGAACGCAGTGGCATAGTTTGATTCGTTATACGACGGCTGCCGCTCCGGTTTATATACTTTATCTCCTGTGAAAGGCTTATCCTGTGTATAAATCCATATCGATTCAAGGTCCCATACGATCAACTCATCACGGGGATCTCCGGTAAGGTCATGTGCCATCCATGCAAGATCGGGATGGCCATCGTCAGGGAACATCACCACTCTACGTCCCCATCCGTCAACCAGTCCACCTTCAGTTATATTTGGTGAAAGAAAGATAAATTCTGTTCCATCACCTCTCCAGTTTACAGGCAAAACCGGAGAGCCCGCATGGAAAAGCTCGAAATTGATAATCTCATCACCAGAAGAATTGTAAAGGGTTATCAGCCCGGGTTCTCCCCAGAAGTTGATATTGCAGAATTCAAGACCTGGGATATCCGGGCGGAACTGTCCAATACTTGGAGTTTGTGCATGACCAACTCGATGATGTTTCAGAATCTTTCCGTTGTTTTCCAGCATAAGCACTCCGTCATCACTTCCCCCTACAAACACTTGTTCCGGACCACCTGATAATGTGAGGTCACCTACATAAATACCATCAGCATGTTCTCCCAGTAAAGAATCGAGTGACCAGATCAGATTGCCTGTGGGATCAAATTTCGAATAGCCTATATATACTTCATCTTTTCCATCTCCATTGCTATCATGGAAAAACGGAAAATGTCCCAGGTTAGCCGAAGCCGTCCAGAGCAGCTCGAATTGGTTGGTATATGCCCATAAGCGGGTATGACGATCTTTGATTATAATATCCTGAGGTTTACCAATCCCCCTTAAGTCAGCGAATGAGATACAATCAACATTCAGGTATGGAAGAAGATCCCTTCGGTAATAGTGCTTGTATTCAAGCCAGGAGGTTTCTTCCGGAAGGATCTCAGATGAAGGGACAGGATAGCGGGCTTTCTCTTTGCCACTATGGCCTTCAAGAACTTTGATCCAGTTATCCTGAGCCATTACAACTTCTGTTTTCCCATCACCATCAAGATCGTGGATCTGTACGGCAACATCGTAGGACAACCAGGCATGTTCCGGGTCGGGTTTCCCTGATTGCCATAACATTTTACCATTGTGATCGAGTGCTGTCAGGCAGGTGATCCGGTTATAGTTGTTGCCAAAAAACGGCATATTCTGTACAATCAAGAAATCAATCTGTTCATCGTTATTAAGATCTCCCAACCTGATGGCGCGTGCCGCACCGAATCCCTGAGTATCAATTTTTTTCCAAAGTATACACTTGGGATTCCCGAGTCTTAAAGATTCGAGTTCTTCTTCGAGGTCATCCTTTTCTCTGAGGTATTCCTTTTTGTCTTCCGGAGTTGTAGATACGGTGACTTCATGAAAAGCAATGGGCGAGGTCGCAAAAAATCCAATTTTTCCAGCAGAGTATCGGTCATCATTTACCTCGAAAATCAAATCTCCGTCAATAAAACAATGGATTTTGCTCCCGGATGCTTCTACCCGGAGATTATAAGACTTCATAGGATCGGTTGGGAAACTATCAGTTGCCAACTCATGCCAACCGTCTTCACGAAATCCTTTTTCTCCATCGCGGTAACGTAGTGTTACCTGCTCATCCTTATCCAGTCCGAATAAGTAATAGTGCCGTCCATCCCTGTAACGGAACAGGATCCCATTCAGGTCACTTCGATCAATAGGAGTGAGCGTGACTTCAAGTATATAGTTTTTCCACAGAATATCACCATAACATAGAATTGGATAAGTGAATTCGTTGGTCCATGCTTCGGCATTAAATCCAAGATAGCACAGAGAATTCTTTTCATCCGATTCGAGAACTTTCCATTCCTCAGGACCACGGTTATTGACAATATCCCAGCCATCTGTGAACTCACGCGGGATATAATGATATTCGGGAAAACCCCTGGCAGCAAAGTCTCCAAACTTGCCTTGTTTCTGGTTTGAAAAATCGCAAAATGCAAGCTGCTGATCGTTAAGGTCAACATTTGAAGGAGTTGAACAAGCTATAAGTAAGAACAAAATAAAGATCCAGTTAACCATAGTATTTAATTTTTAATTCCAAAAACCCATGAAGGGACTTCCATCCTGGCACCTTTTGTTGGATCGACTATCTGGTTTATTTTCAGTTTTCCAGTAAGTCCGACAAGCAGACGCGCTTCTTTCTCACCACGATCTGTCTTTTTCTGAAGAAGTTTTATCATATCTTCTGTTGCCCGCCATGATGCTTCCTCCAGGTCTTCATGAGCACCGAGGGTTGAAAAAAATTCAGGTCTGATTATCACAGGGGCATCTGAGAGTGGCTCTGGCAGCTTACGGAAACGTACTATTGCTTCAGAATCAGTCTCTATACCCTGACCAGTTATTTCACCGTCTCCCTGTAGCGCATGGGTATCTCCCATACCTGCAAGAGCTCCTTTTACCCTTGATCTAAGGATTATTGTGCTTCCTGCCCGAACTTCCCTGCAATCAATATTCCCTCCGGTATCACCTGGAGCACGTGTATCAACAATGCCTTCATCAGGAGCTACTCCGATACAACCAAGCATAGGCTCCAGGGGAAGTTTCAAGGACTTGGAGAATTCTGCAAATCCGTCACGCAACTCAAAGATCCTTCCGGCACAGTATCCCCAATCACCGGGTATAATATCAAGGATATCGATTGCCAGTGCGTCGCCTGGTTCAATGCCTTCGACATAAATCGGTCCGGTCTGGGGGTTAATTACGCTGTCCTGGTTCGGTTCTTTGAATACACCATCCCTTGTAACAAGGCCGGGCATTCCGTGAGACATTTCAACAATGACAACCTCATCGATACTGACATGATAGGCTGGTTCCATCTCGGGTTTCCATACCGTAAAGTAATTGCTGGCTGAAAGTCGACGCAAACCTGCAGTTTGGAAAGTTTGTGCCACACTGCCCGCAATGCCTGTTGCCATTGCAGGTGTTAGTAAAATTGTTTTGAGGAATTTGCTCCTATCCATATCTTATAATAATTAATTGAAATAAATAAAGATACACGAATTGAAAAATAGCACGATAACGCCACTTCCTGCCATATTCTGATTACTATCTACAATTTATATCAATTGGGCTGTTTGTCAAAATCAATAACAATAAATTAAAATATGACAGATATGTGATGTTTTAAGGTAGGTTATTGAAACATAAAATGGTTCGCATTTAAGTGCAAGGATTCAAGAGTCCTTTTCAAACATTTCTTTTTCTTTGAAGCAAGTTTCTTTTCTTGATAGTCTGCCAATTCTCGATGTAAAAAAGGTTATGATTAGGACATCCCAATGTGGCAGAATTAATATACATCCCGATTGATTAAATTATCAATCTGTCTTCTTGTCAAAATCTTAAATTCTTATACTGATTCTAGCTGATCATTGAAATGATTTATATTAAAAAAATTATATGGGATGTCCAGTATTCTAATGAATCCAATATTTTCAGATTCCTGCTAAAGAGCACCGCCTTATCTGGAATATAATCTAGATTATCTGTCAGTTTTCAACCGACCTTTTAATCCACTTTAAAAGCCGATTTTACACCCATTATAACATTAATGATCCAATTCTCGAGGATATCTTTCAGATTGTTTGTTCCACCACAAATCCAGATCGACTTGGAGTTTTTTCTGTACTTCCTTATAGGAACTTCGGCCATATACATTCTGTGTTTCAAAGGGATCTTTATCAAAATCATACAATTCATAAATTGGCATATCACCTTTTATGGATTTTCGAATTATTTTGAAAGATCCTGCTCTGAGCATACAAAGGTTATCATCAGAACTATTCCCAATAATAGAATAGACCTTGTCATCCCAATCTAAATTTGTGTCTTCCAAAATTAGGGGGAGGAGACTCTTTGATTCCATTATAGGGAGGTTCCTCCATTCTTTATCACCGGCGATATCCAAAATTGTACCATAAACGTCGATCGAATTAACCAATTCATTCCTTATCCCGTTAACAACGTAACCAGTGGGGGGTTTTATAATCAATGGAATCTTAACGCTAACATCGTACATTTCTCCTTTAAAAAATGTTCCATAGGCACCATTAAAATCTCCATGGTCTGCTAAAAATATGATCCATGTGTTTTCCCACATCCCTTTTTCTTTCAGATAATTAAACATTTTTCCCACGTAGTGATCTATCATTGATATTTGGCCATAATAAGCTGCAATTGCTTTTTTAAATTGCTGATCACTCCAATTTGAACGCAATCTACTAGCCAAATTGCCATGATTCATTTGAAATATTGGGCTGTTTTTCATTTCAGCATGAAATCTAGGCCCAAGGATTATATCAGCCGGACTATAAATTGAATCCCATGGAGTTGGTGCCATATATGGTTGGTGTGGCCCAAAAATGGATGTGAACAGGAAAAATGGTTTATTATGATCATGATTATTAAGGAAATGTATTGATTCCTGAATAGTCCAGGGTATATCATGTTGCTCTTCAGTCCTCCAGCCACTTCCCATAATAAATTTATATATGCTATCAGGGTAATAACTTTCATCTCTATCAAAAATATCCACAATATCAATCTCGCTTTTTTTGAAGTGTGTTTCCTTCATCCACTTAATATAATCAGAGTATTTATCATCATTCGCATATACAGAATATGGGGCATCATTGAGTGATTTAAAATCAAATCCAAATTTATTTTCTGCTGGTACAAAATGAAGTTTTCCAGCCATACCTGTAAAATATCCCTGGTCCCTAAGCCGCTCCGGTAATAAGTAATTAGAGATACTGGTTGTATTTGCAACCTTCTTTTTGAAAGGCACCCAATTGGTCACCATGCCATTCCCTGGTGGAAATAAACCAGTTTTTATTGCCGCTCTTGAAGGGGCGCAAACAGGAGAAGGGCAATATGCATTCATAAACAATATACCTTCATGTGATAATGCATCAAGATTCGGAGTTAGGATAATCGAATCACCCATCACACCTAACCTGTCAAAACGAAATTGGTCACACATTAAAAGGATAATATTTGGTTTAGAAGGATTTCCATCCTCTTTGCACGAATTAATAACAACAAAAAGAAACGACACTAAAACTAGTTTTGTTAGGAGTTTCATAATTTTTTTAATATTTCCAGGGGCTATAAAAGCATCATTGTAATCCCGCAAAGTCCTTGAACTCGAATGATCCATGTTTTAATTTGTATATTCTTCTGAAGTAATTGAATAGTCCAGATCTGATAATTTTCCTAATGTAATCATTATCGAGTCGAGTAAAAAAAAATTAAGTAGATGTACCTTATATTTATCAATATATGAAAGCTAATGATAGGATTAAACTGTCCATAATCTCATGCAAATGAGAAGAAATATATAAAATTTTCCTATGTCTGTAGAGATTTTTAATTCATAGTGCACAGCATTTAAATTGTACGTGAAATAAAGTTTTCAATTTAATTTCTAAATAGTGATATCAAATCTGAATTTTGAGCAGTTTTTGGAAATATGCGAAGTCAGGTATACTAAGACCGCTAATGATTGATATTGTTAAGTTTTATTATAAACTTATCTTTTTTTAACATAATATTTCATAATAATCTGCTTATGTGTAAAAAAACACAAATAACTCAATTGATAGTTTTGATTCTAGGATTTCAGATTAATGGATCAGTACAGATTCCAACAGCCCAGAAACTTGACAGCAACATGTCCTTAAAAAAGGCAGATGCTAATGGAATTATTTGGTTCGATACTTATGAAAAATCATTTGAAATAGTAGGATTTGAATGGTTTGAAAAGGATAGCGTTCTAAGGCGTCTTCCGGTAAAACCCGATTGGGAAATACGTAAGGCTGTTGATCAATTAGCAAACCATACTGCTGGCGGACAAGTCAGGTTCAGGACGGATAGTAAAAGGATATTGATCAGGGTTGAACTAAGGGAAAGATCTGGGATGTACCACATGCCTGCTACGGGACAAAGCGGATTTGATTTGTATATGCTGGATTCAGGAATTCAGAAGTATCTGAAAACAACCCGCTTCCCGCATGACACCATCAGGTATGAGGATGAGCTTTTTAATGATAATCAGAAGCAGTTGCGTTCTTTTACACTTAATTTTCCGCTTTATAACGGGTTGAATTCTGTTCAAATAGGACTTGAAGATGGCGCTGTTTTAGAAGCGCCCCATCCGTTTAAACTTCCTGGGAAGTTTGTGATATACGGTACGTCTATAACCCAGGGAGGTTGCGTAGCAAGGCCTGGTATGGCTTATTCAAATATTATAAGTCGTAAACTGGATGTACAATTTGTAAATCTGGGATTTTCAGGAAATGGGAGAGGAGATCCTGATTTGCACACTTGATAAATCAAATCTCAGGAACCCGTTTTATAATATTGGACTATGAGGCTAACGCCAATGAAACCATTGTCAATACTTTAGGGCCGTTTGTTGAAATATTAAGGGAAGAACATCGGTAAGTGCCAATTTTGATTGTATCTAAAATCCGATATTCAAATGCAAGTAAAGGTAGCCTCGCCTATGAATTACTGATGTCTAACCGTGATTTTCAGAAAAACCTGGTAGAAGAAAGAAAGACAAATGGGGATAAAAACATCTATTTTCTGGATGGTTCTACCATCCTTGAGGATGATTATTTTGAATGTACAGTTGATGGTGTTCATCCAACGGATTTAGGTTCCTATAGAATAGCAAATGCATTAATATCAGTAATAAAAAATATATTGTCAGAGTAAGAAACTTGATTTCTAGTTCTATAGAGTCTTTATTTATTCGATTTCAGAGTCTTTCATAAGTTGTTCATACTTTTTCAGTTCGTATCCATCAAAAATATCAGCACCCAGTATGTCTGGTGGCAGGCTTTAAATGTCCGATCAATCATCTTAATGAAAAATTATAATGCTAAAATAAATTTGGTAATGAATTGTTAAAATCAGCTGAAAAATTGTTATGTGTTAAATATTTGTAGATTTTGTATTAATTTAATTTCCTAAAGATCAAACTTAAGTAATAATATGAGAACCTTAAGCAAATTAGCTCCTGCCTGGTGGGATTATACCACACTTGATAAAGAATTATTAGATGATGCTGCCTCCTTGGAAGAGAAAGACCTTAGCGGTTTGTCAAGGGAAGGTTTTAATATATGTATCTATGATACGATGGAAGCGTTTTATTTGGCTGAGGCGATGGAATATATCAGTACCTGGCAACAGGCTACTGAAAGTGAGCCGACGGGTATTTGTGGACCAATTGGCCCAACAGAACAACTTCCATTAGTTGCACAATTGGTTAATGAGCTAAATATTTCTTTAAAGAACTGTCATTTCTGGGGAATGGATGAATGGGTTGTAGATGGAAAAGAAGTTTCCATGGATTTTCCTCTGGGTTTCGCAAAGGCAGATATGGAATTGTGCTTTAATCGAATTCGCCCTGAATTGGCTATGCCGACAGAAAACCTGCATTTCCCTGCAGTTGACGCTTCGGAATATCTTGAAAGTTGGAACAGGGCACGTTGTGTTTGTATGCAAGGTGGCCAGGGAGAAGTAAAGCATTGGGCTTTTAACGATCCTCCAAAGCGTGAAGGAGAATATACTGATGAACCACCACCGCCGGAAGTGTATAGGAAACTCGGAACAAGGGTTGTTGATCTGCACCCCTTAACTTTAATGCAGAATGCCCGTACCTCGGGTGGTGGTGCGGTTCAAAATGTGCCACAAAAGGCGATCACAGTTGGCCCCGTTGAGACCTGGAAAGCTGAAAAAGTGTCGATATGGCATCCTGGGCATCACGATAATCCATTTGGCATGAGACTGACAGCATTGATGATTTCGAAAAGAATCTCTGACTCATCAGTTCCAATGTCCCTTTTGGCAGGCCATCCCAATGTGCAATTCAATTATTTGCGCAGTGGATTAGGAAGTTGCAAAGTAGAAATGCACTAGAATGACATATCGGGTAATGGCAATTGCAGCTCATCCGGATGATATAGAATTCGGAATGAGCGGAACCTTATTCCATCTGCATAATGCAGGCTGTGAAATCCACTATATGAATATTGCCAATGGTTATTGCGGTACAGCTGAATACGATGTTGAAACAATTACTGCAATGCGGTTACAGGAGGCAAAGAATGCAAGCAGACACCTGGGAGCCATATTTCACCCACCCTTGGTGCCAGATTTTGAAATATATTATACAAAGGAACTACTCGATAGACTTGCTTCAATCTTTCGTGACGTCGCTCCGGATATTCTTTTAGTGCCATCACCGGAGGATTATATGGAAGATCACACAAATGTATGCCGCTTAGCGGTCTCGGCTGCTTTTGTGAGAGGAATGAAGAATTATAGGGTGAACCCTCCTAGAAAAGCCATTCCAAATGAAGTGGTCATTTATCATGCCCAACCACATGGTAATAGAAATTCACTTAATAAGATAGTATACCCAGACTATTTCATCAATATCACAAGAGTAGTAGAAGAAAAATCAGATATGCTGGCTGAACATAAAAGTCAAAAAAACTGGTTGGATGTAAGTCAGGGATTTAATGCCTACCTCGATACCATGAAAGTCCATGCACAGGAGATGGGCGCATTATCAACTAAATATGAGTTTGCTGAAGGATGGCGACAGCATAACCCAGTAGGTTTTTGTTCTATGGAGGCCAATCCAATAGCTGATATTTTGCACAAGTATTTTTGCCTGGCAGTGGGACCATAACTAAATTGTCATCTCAAAAAATAATAAGTCAACATATAATTAAATAGTCAGGAACAGTTCTTTCTAGAGTACATCCTCTGTAAAAACCTCGGTAAGAATCCGTTTCTGATCCCAACAGATTGAGCGAAGAATCTGGAAAATCCTATTAAATCCAATGCGTTAACTCCCCAAATACCACATTCATGCAGGATTTTAAACATTATGAGATTGATCATTCTATGAGTTTTCCTTTTTTGTTCCTTTAAGCTGTCTGAACATCTCTCTAAGTTCAGGTATACCCTTATACAACATCTTAAAAGACATGATAGAAAACGAGACCAGGGAAAAAAATATAATGATAGTCCAGAATATTATATAACCATTCATCTGTTCATTTTTTATTTTCAAAAGTTATAAACCCACCTGATGCCATCTAAATGGTCCAGCAGGACGAAAGGATGAGCTGGTCCGCCTTCTGTTATCGCGTTTGATTATAAAAATCATATTGATCGATATAAAATATCCCCGGAATATTTTTAATATTGAATTCATCCTTTATGTATTTGTTTATTAAATCCAAACATATCGTGTAGGAAATTACCAATAAGCATACCTATCAAAGCCAGCAAAAACCCCCCCCATCCCATTTCTGAAGCATATGCCATCTTTATATCCTCAGGTAACAACAAGTATGCTATGGGTGGAATTGCCCCCATCGTAATAGAAAAATATGCTCCTGTGGTTCGTGTTTTACGCCAATAGATGCCAAAGATTAGGCAAACAAGTGTGCCTGGAATGAATAACATACCAGTCATGTTAAGATAAAAATATAAATAGCCTTCAATTTTATGGAAGAGGGACCACCAAATAATAAAAATCATAACAGCTGCCATAGTGAATCTGCTAATTATGAGTTGTTTTTTAGAACTAAGGATTTTTCCTGTTAATAGTTTTATGGTGGTGCCAATGAGATCCTGAGATACGACAGCGCTCCAAGAGAGCAGGTAGCTCGAATAGGTTGACATAGAAGCGGCTAAAAGTCCCGCCATGATTAGTCCGAGTACTCCTTTGGGAATGAGCTTCGTAATTAGCAAAGGCAGGGCCTCCAATGGCTCAATGTTAGAACCAAGATATGCCAATGCCATAATACCCCAGAATACCGGCAATATTGCCCTCGCCAAAAACATTAAGGCTGACCATACATATATTTTCTGCCCGGTTTTTGTATTCTTGGAAGAAAAAAGCCTCATTGAAATGGCTTGCCAACACACAAGAATTGAGATCCACAATAAAAATTGCCAAATTAAAAATCCAATACCAAATTCCCCTTCTATAGCTGATGGGAAAAAAGGATTGATTCCACTATCACCAAAGTTTACCGTAACGGCTTCTAAAATATTAGCCCATCCAATCTTGATTATGCCATAAACGGTGATGAAAATCATACCCAGGCTGAGAAGGGCATACTGAAGATAGTTGGTAAGTATCACTGAAACCATTCCCCCCATGAGCGTATACAACAGAACAACCGTAAGCATGACAACCATGGTTACTAAAACATATTCCTGTGATATGCCCGTTACAATATTTATAAATTTTGCCTCAACACCAGGGAAAACTCCAAAATTTAGTATCCCTCCGGTAGCCATAAGTATTCCAATATACAACCTGATTCGATTATTGAATTTTATTGAGAAAAACTCAGGAATGGTCATAATCTTCATTTCCATCAGAGGCTTGATGATAAATCCGGTCCTGCCCAAAATATAAAAGGCAATTGCAGTAGGAAATGCTACTGTTAAGGCAGCGAATCCTGCTTTATATCCCATCTCAGCATAATAAACATATGTGACCATGCCTATCTCAGTGCACATCATGGAAAGAAGTCCTAAATGGAATCCCATGGAACGATCGGCTACAAGATAGTCGCTAATTCCCCCCACATACTTCTTCATAATTGATCCGGAATAAAAGATCAAAATAAGATAGATTGTAATAATCCCAATATCTATGAAGCTAAGGTTCAAGATCTATCAATTCTCTGCAAATATTAAATTAAGGATTTAAGACTTATGATTAAGGTACATCTCCGATGTTGATGGCAATTTACACTTTTATCGTATATTATTTTTGCATTTCCAAAAGCATTCAATTGACATACCTGCTATATTACTGGCGAAAATGGATAGTCTACAGAGGAATTCGGTGATAAGAACCGTGTATTAAGGGTTGGTAAATCAATGATTTTTACAATTTATTCATTAATTGAATTCATGTTATGAATTTTTTAAAATTACTCGGATATTACATATTGATATAATGAGAATGACAAAACGGGAAGTAGTTAAGAGTGTTTTGGAGCATAAAGAACCTCCGTATGTTCCATGGCATTTTGGCTTTACTGCTGAAGCAAAAGAAAAACTGATTGAATATTACGGATCAGATGATCTGATGGATCTCCTGGATAATCATCATCTTATACTAGGTGATGAAATTGGATACTTTGAATATATAGGAAATGACCGTTATAGGGACGTATTTGGTGTAACATGGGACAGAACTATTGATAAAGATATTGGAAATGTAGAAGCGCAGGTTATACCGGAACCTACAATGGAAGGATATAGTTTTCCGGATCCTCTGGATAACAGGTATTTTAAAAATATACCTTCTCTAATAAATAAATATCCGGATTGTTTCAGGGTGTTTCAGATAGGATTTTCATTGTATGAAAGGGCCTGGACATTACGGGGTATGGAAGCCCTGTTGATGGATTTTGTAAGTAATCCCAAATTTGTTCACGACTTAATGAGTGCCATAACAGATTATAATATCAGGCAAATAAAGCATGCCTTAACTTTTGATATCGATGCAGTGAAATTAGGAGATGATTGGGGACAGCAAAGTGGATTGATCATGGGACCGGATTTCTGGCATGAATTCATTCAGCCCTATCTGAAAAAGATTTTCAAAGTAGTGAAAGATGCAGGTAAATATGTGTTTATCCATTCTTGCGGTGATGTGGATGAACTCTTTGATTCATTGATAAAAATTGGATTGAATAACTTTAATCCGTTTCAGCCGGAAGTAATGGATATTTATCAATTGCTCCCTGAGTACCGAGGTCGCCTTACATTCCATGGCGGCCTTTCGACGCAACGGATTTTGCCCTTTGGAACCGTCAAAGAGGTACAACAAGAATGTGACCGATTATTGGAGCTGGGTAAAAAAGGTGCTTACATTTTTGCCCCCTCACATGATGTGGAAGGAGACGTCCCTCTTGAAAATATGCTGGCCTTTATTGAAAAAGCTAAAAATCAGGTGTGTTATTAAAATTAAATCCGGTTATCAAGTGCCTGACATTTATACCTATAGATTATAAAAGTATACAAATGATATATAATGATTATTTTCATATTCGATCCACAGGACGATTTTTAGTGTCAACAATAATAGTATTGTTCACCAGCTTATGTATTTTGGGCATAGCTCAGGCGCAATTAAAAATTGCCACATGTCAATTTCCAGTATCAGGCGACTTGAAAAGCAATGCGGATTATATTATGAAATTTATTGAAGAGGCCGCATTTAATAATGCTGATATTATCCATTTTTCTGAAGCGGCACTTACGGGGTATCCTCCTAAGGACATCCCTTCCTTTGAAAATTTTGATTGGGATAAATTAAGGGCAATAACTCATGGTATAATGGCCCATGCAGAAAAACATAAGATATGGGTTATCCTTGGTACCGCGCATTATATAAGTGAGGGAGAAAAACCCCTCAATTCATTGTATATTATTTCTGCTGAAGGAGAAATCGTTGACCGATACGATAAGTCGATGTTAACCAGAGGAGATGCAGATTTTTATACCGCGGGAAACCACATCTCAATAATTGAGATAAAGGGGTATAAAATGGGTTTTTTGATTTGCTATGATTCTTGTTATCCGGAGATGTATAATGTATACAGGCATAATGAAGTAAAACTAATGTTTCATTCTTTTTACAATGCTCACCATGATGGGGCAACGATATTGGATGAAATTATTCCGGCTGAAATTCGTGTCCGTGCTTCTGACAATAATATGTGGGTAATCGCTAATAATTCTACAGGTTTTTATTCATCCTGGCCGACTTGCATTGCGAGACCTGACGGTTCGTTGGAATCCTTGGAGCGAGGGGTTGAGGGAATCTTATACAGAGAATTTCCAGATACCGAAAAATCTGATAAATTCAATAGCTGGTTACATAATTTCAAGATGATGAAGCTCCCGAATGATGAAATTTATCAGGTATTCGGTAATACTTCAATTCATCCGAGGGCATTAGATACTAAAAGTCTGCCGTAATTTATCAGGATTTTAATTTGGCAGAATCAACATATCAGCTTGTAGTTTCTTGGATAAAATTGTACAGAATATTTTTGATAAGTTTATAATCATAGCGTTTAAGTGTATTTAGTGGTTTCATAGGGAATTATGCGGAGTTTATTTAATAAATTGTAATCGTATTTAAAACTACCTCATTGTGATATCTTTCCAGGCAAGTGTTTCAAAAGGGTGGCTCCATGAAAAAGGCGGATTTGTATTTGATGCCGGGTATTATTTGCATCCGATTAAGAGACAAATTCAGGATAAAAAAATGAATGATTTTGTCATGAAAACATTTCCTGATTATTCTATATATAATATGGAAGCCAACCTCATGCAAGCTGATTATACAAATGAAAATCAGGTATTGGTAGGGGGAATTCAACCTAATCTGATTCTGGCCTATATTTTAGGTTCTGAATTTGTGTATTACCCGGATAAGGATATGGACGTATCAGGGAATCCAATGCAAAATATTATTTCAGCTGAGGATCTTCCTTCTATGGAACAAATTCTGGGACACCCATTTATTGAGAAATTAGATGCTCTGATTGTGCATCTTCAGAAAACACATCCGGAGTTGGAAGTAATACCGCCTTTTTTCTGGGATAACTCCGGCCGAGCGACCATTCATGGGCTTATAACTACATCCTTTAAACTGATAGGAGATAAGGCTATGATGATGATCATAATGGATCCCGATCTTCTCCATTCCGTTCATCAGTGGATTACAGATGCATTTACGATATTAATTAATCATTATACTAGTTTGGCTAGTATTCCGATTACATCTGTTCATGTAGGAGAATGTTCAGGCACCATGATATCCAACGATCAATATTTGGAATTCATAACACCCTATGTTTCTCAATTAGGGAAAGATTTTGGTAATATCCGGCTACATTCCTGTGGCTTATCGGATCATATTCTTGAGGCCATCTCAGAAATAAAAAATCTTAGTATAATTGATACGGGGTCAAATACGTCCATTGCTAAAATCCGGGAAATACAGGGTCTGGATTTTGACATTAACATAGAGCCACCGGTGAAATTAATGCTAAAAGATAAATCAGAAACAGAACTTGTTTCCTGGTTGGATAGAGCTTTGGAAGAAAATCAGGGAGGTCCCCTGAAATTTGTTCTTCACCTTGAATCAGGTTATTCATCCGATAATTGCTTAAAGATCTATGATGAATTGACCAGAAGAGAATTAATTAGTTAATCTGGATAATAAATGGGAAATAAGCTAAAAGAAACAATACGGTTTATCTTGAAAGTGCAAAATGCATATATTATACTGTTAAGGGACAATCGTAAACTAATCGATCTATGAAAAAGAAATATCGCTTTTCTTCCAGAAGAAAATTTATAAAATCCAGTGCAGCTATTGGTGGATTATCCTTTATCCCTGAATCATTTACTGAAATAGGAATCATGAAGAAGCCAGGAATCACCACAAACGAAAATGGCAAAAGTATCATTGGGGATTACGGAAAATGGGCTGATGGTCTTATGGATAAACCTGCGAAACTGTCTTACAGAAATGATAAATGGAAAAGTGTTGATCAATGGCGTAACATAGCTATGCAGAAAGCGACCGACCTGGTATCTGTACCCGAGATCAATTGGATGCCAACAGTTTCGGTTAATAAAAGGTATGAATATAATGGATTGGAGATCGAAGAGATCAGTTGGCAACTACCTTATGGCCAGGCAACGCAAGGCGTATTGTTAAAACCAATAGGGGTAAAAGGTAAATTACCAGCAATATTAGGACTTCATGACCATGCAGGATGGAAGTATTTTGGAAAACGAAAAATTACGAAGACCACTGAGGAGATGCATCCGATGATGAAAGACCATCAAAAAAATTATTACCATGGAAGGGCCTGGGCTAATGAAATTGCCAGTAGAGGATATATTGTACTCGTTCATGATGCTTTTGCTTTTGGAAGCAGGCGTGTGTTGTTTGATAATATGTCAGAAATCTCTTGGGGATATTGTGCCACAGAAGGGATGTCAGATAAAGATCCTGAGAAAATAGAGAATATTGAAATATATAATACCTGGTCAAGTGAGCATGAACACATCATGTCTAAATCTCTTTTTTGTGCTGGAACAACCTGGCCAGGGGTATGCCTTCTTGAAGATAA
>CAYMFU010000097.1:0-9333 GCA_964389805.1 uncultured Roseivirgaceae bacterium
AATTGGATGGATTGCATGAATACAGAATGAAGCCGGAAAAATATTATGGTAGGGTGTTTTTCCTGAAAGAAGGGTGGAATGCGGGTTATGACACCAGCGAGGATATCACATTTATTGGTGCCTTTCCGGTGGACCAACCCTTGTTTCTGCATATGTGGATGAATCATCCAGTAAACAATGAAGCACATCATTACTATGCCGAATTTCAACCCTGGACGCCCATTTATCAAAAGAGCACAATGTATTTTACGTATTTTCTGTATGGGGCCGGAGGGAAATGGCAAAATGGAGTTGAATATCTCAGAAATAGAAATTTAATTACTATAAGCCAGAATTGACTTTAAATCTGTGAAAATTTTATTCTGAATAAATAGAAAAAATCCTTAGATGATGTCAGAACATTATTAAGAATACAAGAGAAATCGAAATATTAAGTCATGAAAAACCTAAAATCATTATTCATAACAATTCTAAGTTTAATCATTGTTAATAATTCATATGCCGGTACAAATAAAGATTCGGACTTGAAATTAACAAAACTTGAAATCGGGTATCCTTGCCCAGCGATTCCCTTTTATCATTTCCTGGTAGAAATTGAATTACCCCATGCCTCCATTATTGAAGTAGAGGCTGCGGTGAATGGGAAAGTCCTGCGATTCACTGATCTGCATCGTGCAGATGCGATTACAGATATGAACCGGCCAATCATAAGTCATCGCCCTCCTTCAGGTTACGGCTTATCGCAGGACGGCACTTTATATGAGCACCCCCACCTGGTGGGCTGGATGAAGTGGGAGCCAGGGAAAGAATACGAGATTCGTATCAGGGTCCGAATGAAAAAAAGTGTTCACGGTAGTGAAAATGATGAATTTCTATCAGCTACCCGGAAGATAAAGGCTCCGGATGGAATTCCTGTTTTTAGCAATACATGGAAAAACTATAAATCCCTGATATTATCAGAAACCGCTGGTATTGATCGCGTGGGTGACCCTATAGAGGTATTGTTGCCATTTTATCCCGATGAAGCACAGCAGCTTACCCGTGACATCAGGGTAGTCTCCATCGATCCCCTTACTTATGATTTTAAGGAAATTCCAAGCCAGGTATATGATATAAAGAAATATCTTCAAGAGGATGATCTTGAACCGGATGAAGGAGGAAATCCCACTAGGGATGTTCCCTTATGGATGCCTACGGTCACTTGCCGGCTTGCCTTTCTTGCAGATGTAAAGGCAAAGACCAGCCAGGTTTATTTAGTGTATTACAATAATGAGGATGCTCTAACGAAAACATATGAAACAGACCTTCAGGTACAGGGTGAAGCACCAGGCCTTCAGGTGGATAATGACCTTTATACCATTTCCCTTCATCCCAATTCAGGTCATCTGGACCAGATCATCATTAAAAAGAAACCTGAATTCCCATTTTTTCATAGAATGGAGACTAATGGCGCGATTCACTGGAATCCCGGCATATATTCCCCACCACGTCCCTGGACACATACCGCTGACTGGAAACCACCCACTAATGTGAATTACAGTTCTGGTCCGGTAAAAGTAAGCACAGAAGTATGGGATCAATTGAGGGAGATCCCGGAAGTGGATGCTTCCGTACGGTATGAATTCTACCCCGGATTACCTTATTTCATAAGTACAACCTCAATGCGAATTAATAAAAGAATAGATTGTATCGCTTTGAGAAATGCAGAAATTGTATTTAAACGTGAGCAGATTACCCATGCAGCCTGGTATGATATTGTAAGGGATAGTGTAATGGTTTATAATGTTGCTAAAATGCCTGATCTAACAGATCTGTTAATGGAAGACGATGTGCCCTGGATAACTTTTTTTAATGAAGATACAGGTATTGGTTTTTCCGGAATTCAACTGGAATATATGAATGCTGGCTTGGAATCAAAACCAAGATTATTGAATCCATATATGTACATCACCGGAGGGCCATGGATCTATTGGGCACGAGCTTTGTCGCTTAGTTTTCTTGCTTCAAATATGCAACAGATGATCCCGGCTTTGGAGGGTAATTTCTTCGCGGAAAAATGGGCTTACCTGACCTATGAGATCGCGGAAGGGGATGAACCCTTTTCGCCAGTAATAGCCTGGCAAAAAAGGCTCACTAATCCATTGAAAATCAGGCTTGTGGAAGAAGTAGATGAGCGGGTATCAAGAACTGTTCATGAAATATTTATTGACGAGGGCAGAAGTGGCTGGGAAGAACGTGACACTGGTCGGCATTAATCATTAAAAACCAAGGAGGATATTGGTCCATGAATAACAGAAATATAGTTTTTGTTTTTATACTATTTATATTTTTATCGTGTAGTGATAAATCAGAAAAAATGAAATATAAAATAAGCCCGATAAATGAAGCATCAGTGTTCAGCAATGAATGGGATGATCCCAGCTGGAAAGAAACTGAAGCGATAAGCCTGGACAACTTCATGGGTGAAAAACCGGATCATTTTCCTGAAACTCAGGTAAAAGTGGCCTATGATGAACAGGCAATATATATTAAATTCAAAGTAAATGACAGGTATGTAAAAGCAGTCTACGCCAATCATCAGGACCCGGTTTATAAGGATAGCTGTGTTGAATTTTTCTTTACACCAGGGATTGATATAAGTGAAGGATATTTCAACCTGGAAATGAACTGCATCGGGACAATGTTGTTCCACCATCAGAAAGTTCCACGTAAAAATGCAGTTGGTATTAGTGAAATTGACATTGAAAAGGTGAAGGTCATAACAAGTTTAACTGAGATAATTGATCCTGAACAGGTCGATAATGTGAATTGGCAGGTATCTTATAGAATTCCATTCTCCATATTGAGTCATTATCATGATTTCAACAAACCTGGTCCGGGAACGGTCTGGCTGGCAAATTTCTATAAATGCGCTGATGATTCATCTCATCCACACTGGTTGACATGGGCTCCAATAGACAATCCCACTCCTGACTTCCACCGGCCGGAATTTTTCGGAGAGTTACATTTTTAAAGGAAATATTATTCCTGTCAAAGTTTATAGAGAAGCACAGTATCAGTCGATATAGAACTCGTTTAATGCAAGTACTGTGCCCTTGCCAAAGGAAAAATAATCCTCAATGGTTAAATATTTTCCATCTGCGAGGTGAGACTGGGACAATTCGATTGTACCGCTGGGAACGCCCATTTTATAAAAATAAGAACATGAGGATCCTTTGAATTCTGAATGCCAGATCCTAATGGGCCAGTATCTATCCATTATCGTTACAAGGCTGTCAAGTTCATGATCCTGGAATATTAAAACATTATACTGGTGAAACTGTGTGTGATTGTGGATATCTATAAATAAATCGATTTCATTTCCAGCAGCTATCCAGGAATCGGCCCACTTTTTAAGACCGGTGACTTCTGGTTGTTCCTTTTCATCGTTCAACCAGACATTGTTCAGGTCTTCCATTTCCATATTATACCGGCTTGTTCCATTAAATATTCCATCGGGATTCATCATGGGGACAATTAAATAATTAAACCTTTTCCTTGCCAATACAGCTTCTTCATCTTCCGATAAGAGAAATTGAATTAATCCTTCTGCCATAAACCCACCTGCATCTTCCCCCGCATGCTGTAATGCGAGAATTAAAATGTTTTTCTTTTCATCATCAGGCACTTCACCATCTGTTATATGAACAAGAGATATATCCCTTCCTTCTTTTGTTTTTGCCAGTTGATTGATTTTTGCGTATTCTGATGACTTAATCTTATCTAAAAAATTATCAATTCTCGAAGTGGGATAGGGGTGTGCGTATGCGATCCAGACAGGCTCTTTTTCAAAATGCTCAGTAAATTGAAAGGTATGTGATGCACTATCGTACTTTACATTAGTGATCCTGTGCCAGTTTTGCTGGTCATAACTGTAGACGGGTTGGGTATAATCAGTATACACAATATGGGGTGTTTCCCGGTATACGCCAATCAGATCTTTTAACTCGAAGGTTACGCGCTTATTTTTTACCTGCTCAGCTTTAAAATAGAACCAGTAATACTGGTCACCTATACTATCCCTCTTTAACCAGTGTTTGGTGGTTCCTGTAAGGTGGTTGGGAACTGCTTCAGTGAAAACTCCTATACTACCTTTGTCAAAATCAGCTGAAATTTTAACAGATGGCTCCTGACATGAAATGGCCACTAATATAAAAAGTGGAGAAATTAGATAGAGATATTTTTTCATATTAAAATATTATATCTCAATTTAAAAAATAATTATATATCATGAGGTGATTTCTGTTTTAATTGAAGGACAATTATTTTTTAATTGCAAATAAAAAGTGAAACGCAGAGAATTTTTACAGAATTGTGGATATTCAAGCATAGGTTTAATGTTGCCTGCTTATCTTTCTTCCTGTTCAAACCTGTCAGATCATATTGGATTAGGGAAAGAATATAAAGCCGATATTATCATAATTGGGGGAGGTTTGGGTGGATGCGCCGCCGCGCTTGCCGCATGTAAACAAGGGACATCGGTGATTATGACAGAACCAACGGATTGGATCGGTGGGCAGGTCTCACAACAGGGAGTTCCGCCTGATGAACATCAATGGATCGAATCGTTTGGCCGTACAGCCAGTTACGCCAGGTTCCGGACATTGATCAGAGAATATTATAAGAACAATTATTCGCTATCCCCAAAAGCATTAGAATCAGAATTTCTCAACCCTGGGAATGGGTTAGTATCCCGGTTATGCCATGAACCGAAGGTAGCCCTGGCTGTTTTACGGTCCATGCTTCAACCTCATGTCAATTCAGGAAAGCTCAAAATATTATTGGATTTCCAACCTGTAGATGCACTGGTTAATATAGATATGGTTCAGGCTGTTAAAGGAAAGAATGCTTTGACGGGGGATCAGATCGTCTTAATAGGGGATATGTTTATTGATGCCAGCGAAGAGGGCGATCTGTTAGCCTTGACAGAAACCGAATATGTGCTGGGTGCAGAATCCCATCTCCAGACTGGTGAACCGCATGCCCCGGAAAATCCGGATCCTGGTAATGTGCAGGCATTGACCTGGTGTTTTGCTATTGACCACCTTGAAGGTCAGGATCATACCATCGAGAAACCTGAAACATATGATTTCTGGAAAGCCCATATTCCTGATCTGAACCCACCATGGTCGGGGAGACTGTTGTCATTAAATTATTCGAATCCCAGGAACCACGAGCGAAGGGCACTTTCCTTTGTGCCACCCATCAAAGCAGAACCTGCCCCTTTTACACTATCATTGAATTTGTGGCTTTACAGAAGGATAATTGATAAAGATAACTTTGAAAAAGGATCTTTCGAAAGCGATATTACCCTGGTGAACTGGCCACAAAATGACTACATGTTGGGAAACATCACTGACGTTCCTGATAAAATAAGAAAGCAAAACTTCTATCAGGCAAAGCAGCTCAGCCTATCCCTGCTTTATTGGCTTCAGACTGAAGTGCCCCGGCCAGACGGGAAACAGGGTTGGAAGGGCTTGAGATTAAGAAAAGACGCTTTAGGCACAGAAGACGGACTGGCGAAATTTCCGTACATAAGGGAATCCAGGAGAATAAGACCGGAATTTACGATTTACGAGCAGCACCTGTCACTCGAAGAAAGAGGAAAAGCTTATAAAAATAGTGATGAACCGGTTTTAGCAACCCCATTCTCTGACTCAGTTGGTATTGGTTATTATCATCTGGATCTCCACCCCAGCACAGGTGGCGACAATTACATCGATATGGCTAGTGTTCCATTTCAAATTCCTTTGGGAGCCATGATCCCGGAAAGAATGGAAAATCTAATACCTGGATGCAAAAATATTGGAACTACTCATATCTCAAATGGTTGTTATAGATTGCACCCGGTAGAATGGTCTATCGGCGAAGCAGCGGGACATCTTTGTGCCTATTCAATTAGAAAGAACATATTGCCAAGAGAAGTCTGGAATAACGCGAAAGAATTGTTCGAATTTCAATCTAATCTTATGGCAAATGGGATTGAACTGGAATGGTCTAAGTTGAAATAATCCTTACTATTCCAAGATCGTCATATGGCAATAACCCATGCTCCTCTATAAGTATCTTATATTTCTGTTCCAGCATATCAGAATTATCCATCAATGATGTGTCGATAAGCAGAAACTCAAGGGGGTCAACAGACCACTGTCGCTTTTCATTTTGTGAATAAAACTTGGAGATCCCATCAGTTGATATTGAAATATCTGTTTGATTTTCGAACGTATAGGTTTTTGCGAACTTATTTATCCATTGATCAAATGTAATATCAAGGTGATAGGCCATATAATCAGGAATATTGTGTTGATCTATTTCCTCTACCTTTCTATTGTGAATAATGAAGCCATCACCACTGATATTTACCCAGGCTGATTTGTGAGGCTTGTTATATACCAGTAAAATGATTGTGCTTAGGATCTCAGTAAGTTCAGTGCCGAGAAGATGATGAGCCTTTTTCAGGTCATCGAAAACCTGGTTCAATATAAACCTTCCGATAAATGAAGGGTCTACCTTCTGAAGACTGAATTCCGGTTTTATTCTTTCGAGAAGGGGAAGCATTTTACATGACTTTCTTAATATTTTTCCATATAAGGCGGAAGCAAAAAAGGATTCCTGTCCGCTTGAGCAACCATCAAAAACAGCTGCAATTATCCAGTCACTGCTGACCTTTTCTGTAAATACATAGTCTTCAGTATGATTATCGTGTAACTTCCCGGTTTTATTTAACTGATATATATTCATTTAATCTAATATATTGAAAATGGACTTAAAGGGGTAGTTAAATAAATATTTTTATATCCATCCAAGCTTTTAATTTTAAAAGCGAAATAATATACAAAAATCCCTAATGCAATGAATTGTTTTTATAGATGTCAGGGGACTTTTTGAAATAATTACTTTTCATTTTACGGATAAGAGCCTACATTTATAAAGTTCTAAAATTGTTAATTATTTTTTTATATACTTAGACATTCACTATGAGTAATCCAAAAAGAAAATCATCCGTTACACGCCGGGAGTTTTTAGCGGCAACAGGGACCATCGCAGCAGGATTGGTAACCACAGCTAATTCGGCAATAGGAGCACCTGGCATCTTGAAGTTTTATGGGAAACATGATTCATTGATCAAAGGTGTACAAATAGGAGTAATCACATATTCATTCAGGAGTATGGAAGATCAAAGTGCAGAAACAACTCTTAAGTATGTCAAAGATTGCGGCATCAGTGCCATAGAATTAATGGGTGGACCAGCTGAATCCTTTGCCGGTATGCCGGAACCCACAGTTGATCGACGTTCCTATTACGGTTTAAGGAGAAAGGCAAGAGGAGGAGAACTTAGCGACGAGGAACAGAAGGAATATGAAGAACTTCAAGCTCAAATGGAAGCATATGATAAAAGCGTTGTTGAGTGGCGTACAAATGTATCCATGGATAAATTTGAAGAATTTAAGAAAATGTATGCTGATGCCGGGGTAAGTATTTATGCATTTAAACCGAGTGCATTTGGCGTGAGAAATACGGATGCAGAAATTGACTATGGATTCAGGGCAGCTAAAGCCTTAGGTGCAAACCAGGTGACTCTTGAATTGCCGCGCGATAGCGCGCATACGCAGAAACTTGGAGAATTTGGCTCTAAGTATAAAATATATATTGCTTACCATGGACATGAACAACAGACCCCAACCTGGTGGGATACTGCTTTAGGCCAATCTGAATACAACGCCATGAACCTTGACCTGGGACATTACGTTGCAGCCGGTAATCCGAATCCGCTTGATCTAATCAAGGAAAAACATGACCGGATTAAAAGTATGCATATAAAAGACAGGCAGAAACCTAAAAATGGCAAAGGCAATTTACCTTGGGGCGAAGGAGATACACCGATTATCAAGGCACTGAAGTTGATGAGTGAAAAACAATATGCATTTCCCGCTACCATCGAACTCGAATATAAGATTCCGGATGGATCGGATCCGGTTAAAGAAGTAACAAAATGCCTTGAGTTCTGTAAAGCTGGACTAGGGGCCTAAACCGTGTATGTACATATTTGTTAGATCCCTTTTTATGTACAAAGTATATGTGTTTTGGGGAAATCAAGGCTGGTAATTTGTGGCTAATATTTAGCTGAAATTTACATTTTTAATATCATTTTTTGTACTGAACCTGTAATTTAAATAAGCAATGAGCGTGGCAAGAATATTCTCGCTGCTTGCGGTGATAGCCATATTAATGATCCAATGCACATCACCAGCCAAAAGAGTAGATCTGAAAACACTTCAATATCAAATATATCCTGAAGTAAATAGTGATAAGCCTGAATTAAATTCCCCATTTATATCGACAAAAGGGGAGGAATACGTTGTTGCAGTTACAAAGGAAAAATCCTATGCCATAATACCCGTTACTTTAAGCAATGAGCGGGGAATTTGCCGACAGCTCGTGATGGATACCCTGGATTTTCCATTCTATGTGAAGCATGGGCTGCATTCTAAAGCTGAATTGTATGAAAAAGCGACAATTACTGGCTGGACATTGGATACCATAACATCCCTGGGTCGGCCTGAAGGGCTTTCTAACTCCGGGTTTATGGCTGACGACGAGGATATTCTATCTGTGATCAGCTCCGATAATGAGATAGTCAAAAAGCTGGACCTGACACATCCGGAACTCGCCAGACCTTTATTCCATGTATTGAACTTGATGGATATGGATCTTTCCCTTGATCGTTGGAATATGCCTAAACATCGATGGGATAATATTACGCATTTCTATTATAATAGGAATAAAGTAATAACGGAAGCTTATGATACAAAAGGAGGTCAAATGTCAATTTTTAATGACGACATTCAGGGGGCTTTCCATATCAAAATCTGGCATGAACTCAGCAAAGATGAAACCAATTATATGAAAGATCGATATGGCCATCTAACGGAAAAGGAAATGAAGGAATTTAAGGAGCGTCTCAGCTTTTTAAATATTGGAGAGATGCAGCCTCAGTATATTATGAGATATGGTTTTTATGAAGGCCATACCTTCTGGCGTGCCTGCCCAGTAGCCATTTCATTCATCTTTGGATTAAAATCCCTCAACGAATTGGAGGAAATTTTTGATGGGGCACTATATGAAACCATATCAAAGCACTATTCAACTCAAAATCAGTAGCTCCAGTAATTCAGCTCAATTACAATGCTTGTCTTTATTGTTAGGATTTCCCATCACCCGGGATAGGCTGCACCTTGGTCGAAATTCCATGTTCAGAATTGTAAAAGGATGTTCGAAACTGAACTTTTCCAG
>CAYMFU010000098.1:0-2694 GCA_964389805.1 uncultured Roseivirgaceae bacterium
TGATAGTTTAGAATACATAATTAAATATATTGAACTAAATAGAAAAATTCCTTTGGGACTGTGTAGTAATCCTATTTAGTTGGATTACACAATTATATTATCCCCTCTAAAGCCAATGGAATATCCGCATATGTTTACCCATACCTCCTTACATATACCTATCGGGGGTGCATTTCGTATATGAAAACGTTTTTTATTTACCGGGGTGGGTATCAACTTTTTTACTTTCCAATCGTTACACTATATCATTTAAGGTTTCAATCTGTCTTTTCCCAGGAAGAAAAATAAACTTCTGCGTGTTTATGAGTGTGAAGTAGGTTTATATATAGATTTTAGTTTATACAATATGATATAATTCAAGCAGTAACTTTCAATTAAACATATACCTGGAAACTTATTTTTCAGATCTCTGAAATCCTCATTTCCATTATAAAATCAAAATGTTTTGAATAAAATTTATATAAGTCATATAAACTGATTTTAAATATTGATTTTGTATACTAAAGGGCACTTATCCGACAACAAAATCGACAACAAGGAAAGAAAAAACCCTTGCAAAAGATTGATTCACAAGGGCTTATAAGTATTATTAGTAGCGGGGGTAGGACTTGAACCTACGACCTTCGGGTTATGAGCCCGACGAGCTACCAACTGCTCCACCCCGCGATGTATTTTTATAAAATATCGCGATCACGTTCGATCGCAATTTTAATTCGTTCATATTACCGACGAGCTTCTCCCGCCGTTGGCAGGACTCACCCCGCGATGTTTAGAGATGCAAAACTATACCATAATTTGTTAAAATAAAAGATGCATGATGTTAAAATAATGATATTTAAGCTTTATTCATCCTCATTACCAGCTAAATTAACAAACAACGATAATATCCTGAGATGCCTGAAAGTCTTTGTGTAAAGATCATATATCCTGCATTTATTTAATGATATATAATTTTGAATATTAGATTTTACATTTCTTAACCTTTCGACTTTTCTTCCCTATATTTATCCCCGATTTGTAAACCCAGAAAAATTGTCTGAAAAACCAATCCATAAATCCGGATTCGTAAATATAATCGGTAAACCCAACGTGGGTAAATCTACTCTTATGAATAAGCTGGTAGGTGAAAATGTTTCCATCATCACCTCGAAAGCTCAAACCACCCGCCATCGAATCCTGGGCATGCTTAACGGCGAGGATTTCCAGATCGTCTACTCGGATACGCCGGGCATACTGAAACCTCAGTACCAACTTCACAAGTCGATGATGCAATTTGTGAGACTATCGGTTGAAGACGCGGATGTACTCCTCCTAATGGTTGAGATCTTTGAAAAAATTGATCAGGAACTTCTGGATCCTGTCTTTAGAAAAACAGAGGGAAAGATTATCCTTTTGCTGAATAAGATAGATCTTGTAAAAGATCCAAATGAGATTGAAGAGAAAATCTCAATTTGGAAATCGTACAAGGATTTCGATGCCATCATCCCTGTATCCGCCTTAAAAGGCACCAATCTGGATAAAGTCTTTAATGAGATTATCAATCACCTTCCTATCCATCCACCCTATTATCCGAAAGACCAGTTCACGGATAAACCCGAGCGATTCTTTGCCTCGGAAATTATAAGGGAGAAAATATTCCAGACCTATAAACAGGAGGTTCCCTATTCAACGGAGGTGGTCATAAGTGAATTTAAGGAAGATGAAACGATAATCAGGATGCGGGCGGAAATATATGTGGAACGAAACAGCCAGAAAGGTATCCTGATCGGCAAGAAAGGTGCCGCATTGAAAAAGATCGGGATCGAAGCCAGAAAAGACATGGAGGCATTTTTTGGCAAACAGGTCTTCCTTGAGCAATATGTCAAGGTAGAAAAAGACTGGAGAAGGAAGAAAAACAAACTCAGCCAATTTGGTTATTAGCTATCAAAAATTAATAAATTCAAAACTCATGAAATCGTCAACATCAAACATCTTTAAAAGCACAAACCTTATCCTGTTTGTAGTACTCATTTTTATACTTTCAAGCTGTGCGGAAACGATCGATCTGAATATCTGCCTTCCGGAAAAAACTTTAGGCTTCTGGTGGGGCCTGCTGCATGGCTTTATTTCTTTCTTTACTTTTGTCATATCCCTGTTCAAAGATGAAGTGGCTGTGTATGCTGTCAATAATAATGGAGGATGGTATGATGCCGGATTCATTCTTGGCATCATGTTCTTCTATGGTGGGGGTACCAAAGCTTCCAGGAAAAAGAAAAGGCATTAATTCGTGCAGTGGGAAAAACTGGTAAGCCCTGCAAGGTTCGGGGAGGAAAAGACAAGATCATTTAAAGACCTGAAAGGCCGGAGTATATTCGAGCAGGATTATGACCGGATCATATTCTCCTACCCTTTCCGTTGCCTCCAGGATAAGACTCAGGTTTTCCCACTTCCAAAAACGGATTTTGTCCATACCCGCCTGACGCATAGCCTGGAAGTATCAAGCGTGGGAAGATCCCTGGGGAAGAAAGTCGGCAAAACAATTATCGACAGAAATCCCAGCCTCATCGAAAAAGGTATTAACCAATTTGAGATGGGGGCAATTGTAGCATCAGCAGCTCTGGCTCATGACATTGGAAATCCTCCATTTGGCCATTCTGGTGAGGATGCAATCTCGGAATATTTCCTGGAAAATGATTTCGGCCGCTCCCTCAGATC
>CAYMFU010000099.1:0-2677 GCA_964389805.1 uncultured Roseivirgaceae bacterium
ATGATTCACCGATCGATAAAAGGGTTTATGCATAGGTGCATCTTCCGGAAAATTCAAAGAAAAATGCAGTACTTTAGGTGGGAATGTCTTTTTAATGTAAATATGTGTTCCTACTATCCCTATTACTATACCGCCTAATCCTATTAAGAATAAAACAATCCAACTTAATTTTATTACTTTTTTCTTAGCCCGTACAGATAATCCAGCCGATTTCAGTTGATAAAGAACGATCGACTCTTTTACATTCTTTAATGATACTTTCCCGATTTTTCCAACACTAACTTCATCCTTATTCCGGATGATGCGATAAACCGCATCAGAAATACATATGCCTCCCGTAGCGGCCTCTGACTCTATCCTGGAAGCGATATTTACCCCATCCCCAAACACGTCCTCATTCTCTACCACAACCTCCCCCTCATGGATCCCGATCCGGAGGGGAATATTCTTCTCCTTAGCTTCCTTTTGTATTTCAAGTGCACATAATACCGCCTCGGTTCCATTTTCAAAAACAGTCAATAATCCATCCCCTAATTCCTTTACGATCCGGCCGTGGTGGGCTTCTATATGGCGCTGATGAATCTCGCGGTTGGTATTGATTATTTCAAAGGTCCGCTTCTCACTTTCTCCCATCAGGGAAGTGTATCCGACAATGTCGGTAAACATGATGGCAGCTAACTTTCGTTCCTGGGGCATGCGAAAAAATTAATCCTCCTAAAAAATTTAATTCAATAAACCCTGATCAATAATTAAATATAGAAATTAAAATTTAAAAACTCTATTTTGAACTGAAGGCGATTGGTAGATCCTGATGGATCTCGTTTAAACTGATTACTGCTTCCAATTTTTATCCCTCCTGATTCGCCTCTGCATGCTCGTATTTGCAATTAACAAATTATATTTCTAAATTATATTCACTTTGAATTTCATATAAGATAAATCATCCTTATCAGAGCGAAATATCTTCATGTCCATACCTAAAAAACCTAATTATGAACCATTTAAAAAATCTTTCTCTGTTCTGCATTGTGTCATTCATTGCATTCATAATTAACGGATGTTGTGTCACAAAACCGAATTGCGATCCGGAAGGAGGCAATTTTACCTTTGGCCCTGAATTGAGTTATCGGATTACGAAATTTACGGGCTCAGATGCTAAAGATGCGGATACGAAAAGCATTGGGGCCATTGGATTTGGAGGATATATCCATTGGATCTTTTGTGAAGATTATCAACAAATGGGCTTTTATTCAGGTTTGTTATATAATCAGTTTGGAGGAAAATGGGAATACGCTGGAGGTGATGAAGTCTGGAAAGACAGGTTGCATTATCTTACTATTCCTATTACTTTCACTTATGAGGTTTACGATGGGCTCAGACTGGAAGCCGGTCCTGACATCTCTATCTTACTAGCGACCAAATGGATAGTTGAGGAAGATGGAAATAAGGAAACTGGAGATTTCAAGGATGATGCAGCCGGTGCACAATTAGGATATAGTATAGGCCTTTCCTATACACATGATCAATCAGGCCTCGGAGGGTTTTTCAGATGGAATGGAGGATTTACAAGTCCTTATTCTAGTGATTATGCAGATGATATGGATTTTAAGGTTCGTAATGGGGGATTCAGTTTTGGGATACGATATGGACTAAATCGTCTTATATATAAATAATCATTTGAGATTTATTAATGCACAAGCACGCGTTTTTCACCGCGTGCTTTTATTTACCATAACCTCATAGACAATCCCCTGGGTAAGAATCATTCAATCAGAAAAGCGAAGGTGGAAATATCAACAAAAAGAATTTAAAAGATACCCTTCCATAATATATCTTGGATTTGAGTCATTCCACAAGTACTTAATCCTAAGGCATACGAAGTTGATTTTCCTATGAAAATTCGCCCTGAAGCATTAAATTCACAAAATTGTCGTGGAAATGTCGTGCACTTGTAGCTACATAAATGCGTAAATATGACTGATATTAGTAGAAAAAAAACACAAATGAAAATCGGTCAGGAAATTAAGAAACTCAGGCTGGTCAAGGGCATGACCCAGGAAGAACTTGCTGAAAGGACAAACCTCAGCACACGAACTATCCAGCGAATTGAAAGCGGGGACGTAGATCCCCGTGCATATACCCTTCAAACCTTAGCTTCTGCACTCGAAGTAGAGTTTGAACTCCTTAACAATATTCGGGATGAGGAACTTGATCCGGTAATTGCGCGACAGCGGGATTTCTGGCTCCCTATGCTTCATCTAAGTGGACTTTTTGTCTTTCTATTTCCCCCTTTGATCATATGGCTCTCCAAAAAGGATGAAATAGAAGAAATCAGGGACCATGGTGTGGATGTCATCAACTTTCAGATCAGTATGTGGGTGATTCTGATCCCCTGCGGCATGTTTGCTTTCCTTCTAATTACTGTGCCCATCATTATTTTTATTGGAATCTACAGTATGATTATCATTATACTGAATACCATAAGGGTAGCCAATCATCAACCCTACAAATACTGGACTTTTCTGAAAATTCTTAAGAAATAAGGCCAATATTAGTAATTGACAAATTTGCCATCTTTATAACTGGTAACGCCGGCATCCGATCCGATCCAGACAATTCCATCATGATCAATGGCCATGGAGCATACATTGTTACTGGCCAATCCGTCGTCAGTAGT
>CAYMFU010000100.1:0-5915 GCA_964389805.1 uncultured Roseivirgaceae bacterium
AAGATCATAGAGATGTTTTCTCCAGACTTGCCAGACTTGCTTTCCTTCACATTCATACCAGATATGCTCAATACTTTCTTTTCTTAACTCCAGATGAAAGGCCAATCCAGCTTTATATCCTCTATCCTCTTTTCCATAGCCAAGCCATAATAATTCAAGTTCCTCGTTTAAATCATATTCACTGTAAATGGATTGCATATCCATATTTCTGGGATATGAACTCATAATGCCAATGGATCCGAAGAATTCGAGATTTGAAAATCCGATTTCCAATGCCTGCCTTCCTCCCATTGCCGAACCGGCCAGGGCCCTGTACTGTCTGTTTCTAATCGTTCTAAAATTTTGATCAATTACCGGAATTAAATCATTTAGTAACAATCCTTCAAAATCATTATCCTCTCGAGAAGGCCTGCCGGGATTCTCCGATCCTGGAATTGCAGCATATCCGTTATCCATTACTATGATCATAGGTATAGCCTGACCGCTGCTGATAAGATTATCCATAATAAAATTAACTTTCCCCTGATATACCCATGCCATTTCACTTTCCCCTGCACCATGTTGTAGATATAATACCGGAAATCTTAAATTTAAATCTGAATGATAACCTGGAGGTGTATATATCAAAGCCACTCTTAATGTATTGGTTGTTTTTGAATGGTACCATTTTGCACTCACAACCCCATGAGGTACTTTATTTGGATGATAGAACACGAGATTATCATTAGGAATTTCCAATCCCGATGTCTCCTTGCCCCATCCGAAATATGTCGGTTGACCAGGAAAATTAACAGCCACACTATCAATAACTAATTGATAATAATGAAATCCGGCTTCGATTGGTGGTGTTGTCACCTCCCAGGTTCCTTCCCGTGTTAAATTCATAAAGTGTTTACCTCTAAGGGCATTTCCAAGACCTTCGACGTAGAGGGAATTTGCATACAATGCCGAAACTTTAAAAGTTACACTCCGGTCGTCGTGTATGGTCACAGAACCTTGCCCGAAAAGATTTTGAGAAATAGCCTGAATGATCAAGATAATCAGAAACCCGGACTGTATTCTTCTCATAAGAATACCATTATAATTTCTTATTGGTATCACGACTGTTTAATATTATTTGCCAAATTCCATCAATTTATTATAATGATAAAAGTGCCCGGCCAACAGGTAATATACTAACATGTTCCATACCTAGCAATCTGTCAAGTAATTCATCAAGGTAACTTGAATTCATAGGTCCCCATCCCTCACCATCAAGACCATGTGCATTGAAGATAAACCATCCCTTTGGTTCAGAAAGAAATTTCTGCAGTTGCTCTTCAAAGTATAAATCTATATTATCAGGACCGGCACTTATACATGTTAACTTTTTCTGTCTTTTATGAGGAAGCTTATTAATAGCATTGCCAGCAGTCCTGAATGCCAAGACCTTATCCTTCAGCCATTCTTCCAGCTCTTCAGTTGAAGAATTAAATGGAAAATTAAAGATGGCCTTAAGAGGATTGAAATCATCAAGATTCTCAGAGAAATAATCAAGGGATTTTAAAATAAGCTTTTGGGCGTCAGCAAGTGCTATCCTGCCTAGATTTTCATGCTTGTATCCATGTGGCATAATTTCATGTCCTCTTCTCTTCAACTCATTCCATAAATCAAAATCACCGATTACTTTTGTTTGAATATAATTATCAGGAGGTTTAAAATCCTTAAAATGACCAGAAGCTATAACATTAAAGCAGGCACTCAATTCATATTTTTCATAGATCTCCGCTGTTTTTAAAAAAGATCTTTCAAATCCATCATCAAAGCTAATCGAAACTATGTGCGTGGTCTTTTTTGTAAAATTTCTACAGTTTGCTAAAAAAGGGATTGCTAAAACTCCAATACCAGCTTTTACTAAAAATGATCTTCTACTATGCATAAATGTAAGTTTGTTAATATTTAGAAAACAAACTGGTTATTTTTTAAATTGAGAAAACATATAAAAACAGAAATCCTGGTATTCTTAGAAATTTACAAAAAAAAAACATGATTTCATAATCCCCAAAAGATGGATTTATCTAAAATTATGGACTAATAAATAGATCATAATAATAAGCATAAGGCTCTATATATCAGCTATTTATTCTGTCTTATTAAATGTTTTTCTTAAATAAGAGAAAAGAGATTCAAAGATCGTTCTTAAGGAAGTATTGGTTTGTGGCTAAAGATTTAAAATAGTATTCCAGATCTGCTTATTAACTGGAATTCCCAGTTTCGCATTCTCAATTCTAGTAATAAGGGTTCTTTCTCCTGGGTAATAAATTTTATCCCCCTTAATGGCTGTTTCTGAGCTATGCAAATTCTGTAGCACATCATGAATAATTTTTGAAGTGAAATCATGATCCAGCCATTCCATATTTATCGAAATAAATACTTGTGACAGTCCATATTCGGAATTTCTTAATCCAATCCGATGCGTCGGATCACCTTTCGCAAGGATAGCTGCCAGCAAGTCCAATACGAGAGATAACCCAGAGCCTTTCCAGAATCCTATAGGCAAAGCACTTTCATTATTTAAAATTTCCTGTGGATCTTTAGATAAAGATCCCTTGCTATCAAGACCGCCAATATACTCCAAATTCTTCCCTTCATGAGAATAGGATTCCATTTTACCGTAAGAATATTGGGACATGGCCGTGTCCAGAACAATATTTCCTTCTTTTCTTGGAATCGCTATAATTAGGGGATTATTTCCCAGAACTGAACTTTTACTGCCCCATGCAACCATATTTGGCTCTGTATTCGTCCAGCAAATTCCAATATAACGTTTATCAGCGGCCTGCCATCCATATGTTCCTCCCCTCATCCAATGATTTGTGTTTGAAAGAGCAATACAGCCAATTCCTGCTGATCTGGCAATCTTCATAGCGCCAGTCATACACGAAAGTGCATTCAGAATTCCAGGTCCTAAGTTGCCATTCCATTGTTGGATATTTCCAAAAGAGGATATTTTCTCAGGCTCAGCATCAATTTTCACTATACCATCTTTTACATTTTTAATAAACCTGGGGAACCTGTTCAATCCATGAGAGTAGACTCCATCCATAGAAGATTCAGTGAAAATTTTCGAAAGGATTCCAGCTTTATCTTGCTTAAAGCCATATTTAATTAAAACCTGAAGTAAGGTTTCCTGAATTTCCCGGGAAGCAATTCTCATTAATTATTCTTATTTAATCAACATAAATATCTTCCGGATCCGTCTTATCCAGTTCAATAAGGAACTCAGTAATTTTTGGGATAATTTTTCCTAAGTAATTTTTACCTTTTTCTTCAGAAGACTTTGAGGGATTTCCAATTCCGGTATCTTTCGAAACTTTAGTCCACTCTCTGGGGGCCCATAACCATCCTTCATGACGTCCATGAAATTTAAGTTTTTTACTGGATCCATCACCAGCTTCGGACAAAGGTAAAACCCAATCAGGGGCAATATGCATCATTATACTCGTTTCCATTTCGCCTGCATGATCTCCTGTGTCTTCAAAATACTTTTTCCAATCTCCTTCTACCAGGTACCAGTTAATAGTACCAATAAAAAATCCTGGGTAATCAACCTTAATTTCACGTATCATCTGTCTGAAATCATTCCCTCCATGTCCATTTAAGACAATTAATTTCTTTATCCCTTGCCCATAGAGTGAGTCTACAACATCCCGAAGCACGAAGGCCTGGGTTGAGGGATTCATATTAATGGTTAGTTTAATATCCAGTTGCTGGGTATTAACACCGTATGGAATAGTAGGCAAAACAGCTACCTTTACATTTTTCTCCCATGCTTTTTTTGCTGCTTCTGCTGCTATATAATCACATTGTATGTTATCTGTGCCATAAGGTAAATGAAAATTATGTGCTTCGGTAGCTCCCCAGGGAAGTACAGCAATTGAATAATCAGTCTCTTTAACAGACTTCCAATTATTTTCCGTAATAATGTATGGCCTGGGATTATTTTTACCTGATCTATCTGTCATATTTTTCGTATTTATTTTTTTTAAAATAGTCTTTCTTCTTAATTTCTAAGATTGGCTCAATTTGCAATTAAATATATCTCTGCTTTACCAAATATTGCCCGATGCCAGAACAGCCTGATATTTATTACAAATTTGTAATTTTTAGCTAACATCAATAAACAAATGACTGAATATATCCAGCATATTATAGTTTCTGTAAGATAGTAAAATTAAATTATCTACATATTTTTGCTTTATAAACTTTCCTAATTTTTATCAATGATCGATCATTTTTTCAGACTTACAGAAAGGAATACCAGCCTGAAACAGGAATTAATCGGAGGGTTGACCACCTTCCTCACCATGTCGTATATCATTTTCCTGCATCCTAATATGCTGGCTGAAACAGGAATGGACAAAAGTGCCTTAATAACGATAACATGCCTCGCTTCTTTTATTGGTACACTAATTGTCGGATTATGGGCCAATGTACCTTTCGCTCTCGCACCGGGCCTGGGATTAAATAGCTTCTTCACCTATTCTGTTGTAATTGGATTAGGAGTTGACTGGCAAACTGCCTTGGGCGTCGTATTTATTTCGGGAGTACTGTTTCTTATTCTTACCTTTTCCGGTTTCCGTGAAAGAATAGTCCATGCCATACCAATATCATTACGATTAGCCGTTCCTGCCGGGATTGGATTGCTGATTACTTTCGTTGGATTAAAAAACATGGGATTAATTATCAGTAACTCCTCAACCTTGTTGCAAATGGGGAAAATGTCATCGACACTAACAATCAGTCTTCTTGGCCTGGTTTTAATTATTCTTCTTGAAATAAAAAAGATAAAAGGGAGTATCCTTATCGGGATATTGTTTATTGTAATTTCAGGGATCATATTTGGTCTAATACAGATTCCTGAACACTTTATTTCCTCTCCCCCATCAATTGAACCCATCGTGTTCCAATTAAATATAATTCAGGCAATGCAAATCAGCTTTATTGGCATTATATTTTCCTTTCTTTTTGTAGACTTGTTTGACTCAGTCGGGACCATCATAGCTTGCTCTTATGAAGCTAAACTTGTTAAAAAAAATGGGAATATTTCGGGGATTGATAAGATCCTTGGTTCTGATGCGATTTCAACAGTAATTGGTTCCATCTTGGGAACAAGTACAATTACTACTTATATTGAATCAGCGTCTGGTATTTCAGCAGGCGCAAGGACAGGGTTATCTTCAGTACTCGTTGGCATATTATTCTTAATTGCCCCCTTTTTTGCACCGATCATTCAAATTGTCCCTGGTTATGCAACAGCACCGGCCCTTGTTATTGTCGGATTATACATGTTTCGTAGTATTCAAAAAATTAATTTTCTTGATCTTGAAGATGGCATTCCGGCCTTCTTTACCATCATTATAATGCCCTTTACCAGTAGCATCAGCTTGGGACTTTCATATGGTTTTCTATCGTTCATAATCTTGAAAATCATTAACGGTAAATTCAGGCAAGTTTCTGCAATCCTATGGATCATAGGAATATTATCCCTGGCTAATCTTATAATTTCTTCGTAATTCCTAATTCAAGTACAAAAAATCTATTCCTATTTTGGTCTGGCGCAAAAAAAAAGGCTGTCCTAAAACAGCCCTTTTACAAATTAAAGATTATAAAACTGAAAATTTTAAAATTTTGGGCTTAACCAGCCTCTCAAAATCCAAATAGCCCATTCGGATCAGCTCAGAATGAGAACCAGCATTAAAAGCTATTTCAACATCCTTCGTTAAACTTTGCGCAACAAAAACCTCCATGTTGTACAAATTTCCAAACGGAGGCATAGCTCCGAGTTCACAATCTTCAAATAATTCCTTAAATTCTGACTCATGAGCTAATACAACATTTTCGTTGCCTGTTACTTCCTTCAATAGATGGAAGTC
>CAYMFU010000101.1:0-11269 GCA_964389805.1 uncultured Roseivirgaceae bacterium
TCAAATTTAATCATTTCAGTTTCTTTTTATCAATGAAGTTTAAAAATTTTATACTATCTTTTCGAAATTTTTAATTTAACCGCATAATACGATGGTACTTAATACTTTAGATTGGTCTATTGTTTTTATATTTTTTATAATCGTTCTTTCCATTGGATGGATTGCTTCAAGGACTGCCGGGAAAGATACTTCTGAGTTCTTCTTAGGAGGACGTGGGATGCCCTGGTGGCTATTAGGGATCTCGATGGTTGCATGTACTTTTTCAGCTGACACCCCAAACCTTGTTACAGGCATGGTCAGGGAAAACGGGGTAGCCAAAAACTGGGCCTGGTGGGCATTCCTGATTACAGGAATGGTAACTGTTTTCATATATGCAAAGCTTTGGAGAAGGTCTAATGTTATGACGGACCTCGAATTTTATGAAAAACGCTATGGTGGGAAGGCTGCCGCTTTCCTCAGAGGATTCAGGTCAGTTTACCTTGGATTATTCTTCAACGTATTGATCATGGGGACTGTGACACTTGCAGCTATTAAAATTGGAGCAGTTATGTTAAATCTCCAGCCATGGCAAACTGTACTTGGCGCTTCTATTGTGGTGGTTATTTATTCCTCACTTGGTGGACTTAAAGGAGTAATTTGGGCTGATTTTTTCCAGTATTCGATAGCCATGTTTGGCGCAGTACTAGCTGCTGTCGTAGCTATACAACAGCCGGAAATAGGCAGTCTGAAAGGCCTTTTAACGAATCCGGTATTGCTTGAGAAGATATCGTTTGTTCCTGATTTTACCGATGCATCGGTTTATGTGCCTTTACTCATCATACCTGTTGCGGTACAATGGTGGGCAGTGTGGTATCCGGGAGCTGAACCTGGGGGAGGAGGATATATCGCACAAAGAATGCTGGCTGCAAAAAATGAGAAAAATGCTATAGGTGCTACTCTGCTATTCAATTTTGCGCATTATGCTTTAAGGCCCTGGCCATGGATCATCGTAGCGCTGGCATCTATTGTTATCTATCCGGATCTAGCAAGCATTAAAGCAGAATTCCCTGCCATAACAAATGAGTATCTTAAGGATGATGTTGCATATCCGGTTATGCTATCGAAACTCAGTCCGGGTTGGCTTGGCTTGGTGGTTGCTTCAATCATAGCTGCCTATATGTCAACGATAGGCACACACCTTAACTGGGGTTCCTCATATCTTGTCAACGATTTTTATAAAAGATTTATAAATCCCGAAGGAACTGAGAAAAATATGGTGATGGTAGGCAGGATTTCAACAGTAATACTTATGATACTGGCTGGTTTGCTTTCCTTGTTCTTCCTGGAAGACGCAACACAGGCCTTTAATATCTTATTACTTTCGGGAGCGGGATCAGGATTGATCTATCTATTAAGATGGTTCTGGTGGCGAATTAATGCCTGGACAGAGTTGGTGGCTATGGTATTGGCTACAGTGAATGCAGTGATTCTGGTTTTCTGGATAAATGACCTCTGGCTGGCAGATACGTTTAGCAGCATTTATCCGCTACCTGCAGATTACGCTTCAATGGGCGAAAAAGCACTGTCGGGCACCGTATTTCCTATTAAGTTGATAGTAGCCGTTGTAGCTACTACTATTGCATGGGTATTGACTACTTATATCACCAAACCTGAAAATGTACAGACATTGAGGGACTTCTACAGGTTGACCCTTCCTGGGGGGCCTGGTTGGAAAAAGGTCGTTGATGAAGCCCGTGCAGATGGTGATATGATCGATGAGAAGGTCCACGGACAACCCTGGGAGATGCCAATACAGATCTTACTGGTGTTTATAGGCTGTATTGTGATCTATTCAAGCCTTTTTGCCATAGGGAATATATTGTATGGAAATACACTGAATGCAGTTATATTATTTGTAGTTGCCATAGCGGGTACGTATTTTCTGTTTAAATCGTTGCATAAGCTCAGAGCTAATTAAAAATTATAAAAATAAAATTAAGCCACCTTTCAGTTTTGAGAGGTGGTTTTTTTATTTTCGCTAAAAACTTATTTATCTATGGATTTAACATTAGTAATTATGGCTGCTGGTATTGGCAGCAGATATGGGGGAGTTAAACAGCTTGATGGGATTGGACCATCAGGAGAAACCATTATGGATTACTCCATATTCGACGCGATTGATGCCGGATATACCAAGGTAGTGTTTATTATACGAAAAGAACTCCAGGAAGCTTTTGACAATCATTACAAAGAGCGTTTTAAGGGAAAGATCGATTTTGAATTTGTTTACCAGGATGAGTTTAAAAAATATGAAGATAACTATGCCATAGACAGAACGAAACCCTGGGGAACGGGCCATGCCATGTTATCTGTACAACATGCCGTCAATACACCATTTGCTATTATTAATGCTGATGACTTTTATGGCAGAAGCGCATTTTTCTCGATGTCCGAAGCTTTAGCGGAAAATCAAGACATGGACCAATTATTCCTTCTGGGTTACAAGTTAAATAATACTTTATCCGATCATGGAACAGTTTCAAGGGGTCTTTGTCATGTGAACGATGATAAATACCTGGTGGATGTGAAGGAACTCACTAAGATTGGCAAAAAGGAGGGCGGCATATTTTATGAAGAAGAGGATGGATTGTTTCCCCTTAAACCAGATGATCTGGTCTCTATGAATTTCTGGGGTTTTATGCCAAACATATTTAATGATCTGGACGGGACTTTTAAGAATTTTATAGATGAAAATCATAATAATCCCAAAGCTGAATTTTATATACCTTCCTTTGTGGATATTATGTTAAAAGCAGGGAAGTTAAAAGTTAAAGTATTGAGTACGGATGAACAATGGCTGGGTGTTACTTACAGGGAGGATAAGCCTATTGTTACCGGAGGGATTGCAGACCTGGTTGATAAAGGAATATATCCAAAGCGGATAAGCTAGTGATTTTTATTTCCTGACAATATTTTTACCTTGCTTATTCATTTATTTTTAATCTAAGATGTGCAAATGGGCAATTTTTCAGGATCGAGCAAGAGGTCTTATGCATGGATCATTATAGTTTTGATCTCTATTCAGGCTTTTTTATTGTTTCAGCAATGCGAGCGAAGGACCGAGCCTGTGGAAATGGTTGTCGAGGATCCCTTTCAGCCGGAAGTAGCTAAGGCTTTGCCAGACAGCCAGTATGCCGGTACTGAATCCTGTATTGAATGCCATGAGAAGGAATATAATGAATGGCTTGGATCGCATCACGATGAATCCATGATGGTTGCCAGTGACAGCAGTATTAAGGGCGATTTCAGCGATGTTACCTTTTTCAAAAATGGTGTTTATACCAGGTTTTATAAAAAAGAAGAAACCTATATGGTCAATACCGAGGGCAATGATGGAGAATACCATGATTATGAGATCCTCTATACATTTGGTACAGAACCGTTGCAACAATATATTGTTGAATTTCCCCGGGGAAGGTATCAATGCCTGAGAATAGCCTGGGATACTGACTCGAGTAAGTGGTTTGACCTGTATCCGGATTTCACCATTTCAAATAAGGAATGGATACACTGGACAGGTGGTGGAATGAACTGGAATACCGCCTGTGCCGATTGTCATTCTACAAATCTCAGGAAGGACTATATCAATGAACCGGATTCATTCAATACCCAGTTTACTATAATCAATGTCAGTTGCGAGGCATGTCATGGCCCCTCTAAAGCACACAATGATTTCATTAATTCTGATCTTTATGATGAATCGGATGCCTATGATGCCTATCAACATTTATTTTTAACAAGAAGGGATTCTTCGGAGCAACAAATCGACCAATGTGCCCGCTGCCATTCAAGAAGGGTTCAATTTACTGAAGCATATAATCATGATGGATTGTTTGAAGATCATTACATGGGCGAGATCCTTGCTGATCACCTCTATTTCCCTGACGGTCAGATCCTGGAGGAGGATTATGTGTATAGCTCTTTCGTGCAGACTAAGATGTATCATAATGACGTAAAATGCTCCAACTGTCATAATCCTCATACTACAAAATTAAAATACGAAGGGAATAAACTTTGCCTTCAATGTCATGAGGTCGAGAAATACGATGTTTATGAACACCATTTTCACGAGATGAATACTGAGGCTGCCTTGTGCATTAACTGCCATATGGATGGCAGGTATTATATGGTGAACGATTATCGCCGGGATCATAGCTTCAGGGCTCCCAGGCCCGATCTGTCAGTAGAATATGGCGTGCCTAATGCCTGCATAAGTTGTCATACCGACAGCACCGATCAATGGGCCAGCGACTGGGTGGTTGAATGGTATGGTCCGGAAAGGATTAAAAATTATGCGGATGTGTTGTGTTTGGGAAGCACAAGAACAGAAGAAGCGGTTCCGGACCTGGTCAGGCTTATAAATGACAAAACACAACCAGCCATTGCCAGAGCTACTGCCGTATGGTATCTGGGATTTATTGATACAGAACTATCCAATCGAACCATTTTCAATGCAGCGGGTGACCCTGCGCCTCAGGTAAGGTATATAGTAGCCGAAGTAATGCAATCTTTTCCTGCAGAGATCCGTTACCAGTATCTTGCACCTCTGCTCAAAGATCCGTATAGATCAGTCAGAACCATGGCCCTGGATGCTTTAACAGACATTCCTATGACCCAGTTCAGTGAAGACTTACGTCAAGCTTATCTGAAAGTCCTACCTGAGTATAAGGCCATGCTTGATATGCGTGCCGATTTTACAGGCGGCCAGGCAATGATTGCCAGGTTTAATGAACGCCAGGGCAGGCCAGAGGCTGCTGAGACTGCTTTGAAAAAAGCTGTAAGATTTGATACCCTTTTTAATGTTGGGCGTATTAATTTAGCCCATTTGTACCATAACCAGGGTAAAAATCAGGAAGCGATCGATTTATTCAAGCTGGTGATAAAAATGGAACCACAGTATGACCCTGCCTATTATTCTCTGGGATTATTGTATGCTGAAACAGGAGATATTGAATCGGCAATCAATTACCTTTCAAGAGCCATCAATGTCAACCCAAATAACCTGAGGGCATATTACAATCTTGGTCTTGCATATCAGCAAAACGGAGACATCAAACAAGCGGAAAGTATTTTTCTGAAAGGACTGGGAATTAATCCGAATGATATCGATATTACCTACGCAGTGGTAATTCTATATGTCCAGCAAGGATCTTTTGCGAAGGCCAATTCGTATATGCCACTTTTAAAATCCACTTTTCCAAATGAACCGAACATTATTGAATTGGGAAAGCATATTGAGCAGGGTTTGAATGCCAATTAGAATAATGATTTAAATATCAATAATAGAATAAATCAGGTTCCGGGCCCGCTTTTTACAGGTATCTGAAGAATATTTATAGCGTTTGAAATGAAAATGGGATTTTATATATTGCGCAACAATGAATTGGATGGATAAAAATTACCAGGGTTGATGAAAAAGATATTTGTTATCCTCTATCAGTTATATAAATGGTTGTTTCTCTTGCCTTTTTTCCTCGTCAATTCCGTATTTTTTGGAATAATCGCGGTTATATTTTCTTTACTAACAAGTGAGAAAACACGCAATTTCATAGGAGTAATGTGGGCGAATTTAAACTGTATTCTAACACCAGTTATTGTAAAAGTAAAAGGAAGAGAAAATATTGATCCTAAACAATCGTATGTGATCGTTGTAAATCATCAAAGTGCGTATGACATTATTATATTATACGCCCGGTTGGGCATCTATTTTAAATGGCTGATGAAGAAAGAGATCAGAAAGATCCCCGGTATAGGTTTTGGAAGTCAGGCTATTGGCCACATTCTTATAGACAGGGCAGGCACCAAGGCAGCTATTGAAACCATTAATTCGGCAAAATCAAAGATTAAAGATGGAACTTCCATGCTAATTTTTCCAGAAGGCACTCGAAGCAGGACAAATGATATGCTGCCATTTAAAAAAGGGGCTTTCTGGTTTGCTTTTGACCTGAACCTGCCAATCCTTCCGGTAACCATTAACGGGACCAGGGAAATCCTTCCCTCCGAGACCATGAACCTGTTGCCCGGTAAAGCTGAGATCATAATTCATCCACCCATTAATATAAATAATTATTCAAAAGACAATATGGCGGATCTGATTGAGAAAACCAGAAATATGATCTATAGTGGAATGAAAAAATCCCGATAAGAAGAAGCTACCGGGATAAGGTATTCAGATTTTTTTCAGTTTAGTATGTGTAACTGACAAAGGCAATTTCCTTACTGTCAGGAGACCAGGAGGGTACGTTTATTGTTCCCTGGCCGCCGTAAAGGTGTGCGATAGCCTTTATGTCGCCTCCATCAGCCGGCATAAGCCTGAGCATTACATTTTTGTTGGGCGGGTGGTCGCCTGGATCCACAGGATCCACGTATGAAATAAATGCTATCCATTTTCCATCGGGAGAGGGGTGGGGGAACCAGTTCTGGTAGTCATCAGAAGTAAGTTGTTCCTGTTCAGTTCCATCAGTTTTCATTCTCCAGATCTGCATGGTTCCTGATTGACATGAGTTAAAATAAATATATTTCCCATCCAGACTATAGTCCGGCCCATCATCCAGGCAGTTGGAAGATGTTAATCGCGTTTCCTTGCCGCCATTTCTTTTTATTTCATAAATATCGTAATGCTCACTGATCTCCCTGCCGCCGACAAATGCTAGTTTCTTGCTGTCAGCCGCCCATCCATGCCAGTAGGAAGGACCTTGTTCAGTGACCAGTTTAGGCTTGCCTCCCTCGTAGGGGATTACATATACACGGCTTCCGGTACCCTGGTCACCATTACTGGCAGCAATCCATTTTCCATCGGGAGAGATCCCATGATCATTGTTAAGATTACCGAGTTCTCCTGTTTCGATCATTGCAGGTTCTCCTCCAGAAACCGGTATTTTATAAAGCTTCCCGCCTCCGTTAAATATTAATTCTGGTTCTGTGAATGACCAGTTGGGTGCTTCAAAAAGATTATCCTTAGCATAAATTTTACGTCGATTCAATGACTCCAGATTCAGAATTTCCAGCCTGCTGCTGACGCCCTCACGGGAATTCTCTTTTCCGGCCTGAGCAGGTACGGATATTCTAACGTTGTTGAAGATGATCTGTTGAAAGTTATATTCATTATGTGAACAGACAAATAATCCTGCATAGACACTGCCGCTCATGTCCATCGTAAACTCGCCGACTTTCTCTAATACCTCCCCATCTTTGGCCACTTTCATGGTAAAAGTATCTCCTTTTCTTTCCAATTGTATAATATTCGGACCTTCAACCGAGGATCTGATTTCAGACATTTCCCCATTGATCTTCTCGCGGTATTGTAATGCGCCCAATCCATCACCATGAACAGTTACAGAAACATGCGGCGCATTCGGATCCAGTCCCTGGCGGATCATCCAACCCCCTTTACGATGCGGTTCCGGATTGTCTCCTATGAATTTCATTTTAGCATATAAGATAAAATCCCCTTCCATGATCCTCCATAAATAATGAAACTCATCAGAATTAAACCAGATATTTTCTCCGGATCCTCCAACAAGATATTCATCGGTATCCTTATCATAAGCAACTGAACCATCGATTTTCACATCCCCTATATCCGATTGCCCATCAAAAATGCCATAAACAGATAGTTGTGCCATAGTAGAGTTTATTGTTATGAGGGTAACAAAGCTTATTAATAGTGAAATTCTACTCATAGTATTTTTGTATTTATAGTAATGATAATACGCCATTTACATAACCAATAGATTCAGCCAGTCCGGCTAAAGGATCTTTTCCATCTTTCTCATATTCAAAACTGGCTATCCCTGAATAGTGATTTGCTAATAGAACCTTCAGAAATGCCTGAATATCAATAACGCCTCTTCCGATCTCCACGGTATCACCTTCCGGAGTCGATTTGTCAACATCTTTCAAATGTACATCAAGTAATCTGTCAAAATACTTAAGCGCTTCTTTTGCAGGATCCAATCCTATTCGTTGCGTATGCCCTATATCCATACACATACCAATTCTTTTATCTCTATTTTTAATTTTTTCAATAATACTTTCCGGGCTGGGATACAGATCATCTCCAGGCCCATGATTGTGAATGGCCACCTGTATGTCTGTTGCCTTCACCTTATTTTCAACAAGATCCAGCAGGTCATGATTGGGTACGCCAATAATCGTTTTCATTCCAGCTGCTTTAGCATACCTGAATGCATTTTCAACCTCTTCCTCGCTCTTCATATAAACTACTCCGGCACCATAAAGTTTAATGCCTGCTTTTTCCACTTCGTTTTTAACACTTAGTATTTCATCATTGGTTTTGTCAAGTGGAAGATGCATACTCTTCAAAGCAATATAACTCATGCCTACCTTATTTGTCATTTTGAGCGTATCTTCCAGGCTGAACTCCCTGAAGGTATAGGAAGCTATTCCCAGTTTAATTTTATTGTCCTTAATCATAAGGGGTGATCCACTCGATATTCTAGTTATGAAAGTGCCAGGAATTGCTAATCCTGCTATCTTTATGAAATTTCTACGGCCTGTTTTACTCATAGTTATCGTATTAAAATAGTGATGCCATAAAATAGGTAAAATAATTTTAAAAGCCTAGAAGAGAGCGGAAGATAAAATATCATTCAGAGATAAATAGCAAGTTGGATCATGGTAGAAATCAAAAAATCATTGACAACATGAAATGACCAATAAAAAGTATATCAGGGAATGGATTCGGGGTTTAAATCATATAGGAGAAAAGTCTGGCCTGCTTTAAGCGGGTATTAGTCTTGAACCATTTCTGCAGTGCGGGAAGATGAAACAAATGAGATCAGGTTCTTTTCATTATCGTTGTCACTCTGCAATTGATTTGTTTTTATCCCAAGATCAACCGGGCTAAGTGGGGCATTGATCTCCAACTGGTCTGGTTTAGGATTTTGGGCTCTTAGAAAAAATATAAAAATGAGCATAATAATGGATACAGTACCATATTTTAGATAATGCCGTTCTATTTTCTTCATGAAATAGAATATCATATAACTTGTTAAGATAAAGTAGCCTATAAAAAGCAATTTTATATGGAGATCACTTAATAAGGTAGTAACATGCAGTGAAATCAATGATATTGATAAATATATCATCAGTATTCTATATTCTCCGGGTGGTTTGAACAGGATTTCCCTTTTTTGCCGGCCATTATTGCTCTCCTTTGCAATCATAAAAGCCGTCGTCAATACCATCGTCAGTATTAATCCCCATTGAAGTACGTTAAGCCCCATCATTCTGTCATTAAGTGCCGGAAGCTCCAAAGGATACGCCTCGAACAGGCTTATAAATAGAAAGAGCATTAGCATCAACATAGTAAACCTAAGAGTATTCCCAGGGTTTTTTAATTTTGATGAAGCATATAGAAATATTGTCGATACCAAAAGAACCAACATTATGGTATAAAGAACTGGACTGCTTAGTACTAATTCCGGAAAAATGGAGGCTGAAAGTTGTAAGGAACCCATTTGAAAGATTCCAACTCCTGCAGGAACCATTTTGCTATCCATAAAAGAAGACATAACAGAGCTAGTCATGAAATTTTCATTTATTTGGAAAACGGCAAAAAATATGAACAGTATGCCAAGTAATTTGTCAATCACTATGTAAGGGATCCGGAAAATTCTCTTCAATATTTTTATTGCGATAATTACACCAAATACGCCTGGAAAAACAATTAGGCTGTCTAGGGACTCCATTCCAGGAAAGTAATGAAGAAAACCTGTTTTAACTATGCTTGTTATTGCCAGGTATATTAAGGATACAATAAAAATAAGTAAGAGCGTGTGTGTAGGCTGTACATTGTGTTTTAAGCTTATGTACATACTGGTAAACAATATAGCAATATACGTTGCAGAAAATAGGATTTCTTGATTAGTAAATAAAAATAGCTTATCAATCATTGATTTTTGCCAGTTATATAATAGATAGACACAGTATCCTAATGAAGGGTTTAAATAGATCCTCATTTTTTTAATTATACTCCAAAATGAGATTTTCCGGCCTCATGGATAATCTGAGAATTTATAATCCTGGCCAGAGTTCTCTTTTGTGTACATTATAACAAAATAACAGAATTTGATATCATAATAACAATGAAAATAAATAATAAAAAGTTATGATTATAACATAATAATTAAATTTAATGAAGTAAATTTATTACATCAAATAAAAATAGAAGTTCTTTAAATACTATTTGATATCAATAAAAAGAGGATCGATTGTTATTTTGAGATATTTTGAATTCTGATTAAGGTCTTTTTAATGACATTAGCGTTTAAAATATCAACCATATCAACTGTAAATTGTTTTGGATCCAAAGTAGGTCCTTGATTTGAATGATATCTATTAAGATTTTATAAACATGCTTGGCTATTTAGTCAAAGTAAATTTTTGATAACCTAGTTTTAAACAATACTCAAAAAATTATGGCAGACATTAATTCTATCCCAAAGAGTTCCATAGGATTGGACACCGTTGGATTGACAAATTTAAAGAGTGAATACTGGAATTTACCTACTCCTGCTTTGTATGAAGAAGCACTTAAAAGAAATGAAGGTATTGTCTCTCACCTTGGTCCATTGGTAGTACGTACCGGTCAGTTCACCGGCCGCTCACCTAACGACAAATTTGTTGTGGAAGAAAAAACAAATAAGGACAAGATATGGTGGGGTAAAGTTAACAGGCCTTATGATGAGGAGAAATTTGAAGAGCTGGAAAGAAGAATGTCATCATATTTACAAGGTAAAGATGTTTTCGTACAGGATTGCTGGTGTGGTGCCGATCCAGAGTACAGAATGCCTGTTCGTATAATTACCCAGTATGCATGGCATAATTTGTTTATCAGAAATATGTTTATTCAGGCCAAACCTGAAGAACTGGAAAATTTTGATCCGGAGTTTGTGGTTATAGATTGTCCGGGTTTCCATGCGAATAAGGAAATTGATAACACCAATTCTGATATTTTTATTCTTGTAAACTTTGAAAAGAAGATGGTTTTGATTGGTGGGACCGAATACGCCGGTGAAATGAAGAAGTCAGTATTCAGTGCCATGAATTTCTTCCTGCCACTGAAAAACGTAATGCCAATGCATTGTTCAGCCAATATAGGGCCAAAGGGTGATACCGCTATTTTCTTTGGATTGAGTGGAACGGGCAAAACCACCTTATCAGCGGATGCATCCAGAACCTTGATTGGGGATGACGAACATGGTTG
>CAYMFU010000102.1:0-6057 GCA_964389805.1 uncultured Roseivirgaceae bacterium
TAAGGAACTATTTATCTGATAAGGATTATAAGACCATACAAAATGACACCAACATTCCTAATGCATTATTAAAACTAATGGAAAAACATCTGGCGTTTTTATACAAACAGGAAAAGATTGATACGTATCATTTTGCAGCGATGGACCAAACGCTTAAAGAATTATGTGACCATATGGGAAAAAGTGAACGAATTAAAAATACAGTTTTCCCAGTTCACTATGGTTTCTTTATAAGATTGTCTATTATAATTTTCGCTTTGCTTTTACCATTAGAGATCGTTGAGTTTTTAGGAATATTAACAATCCCAATCACATTTGCTACTATAACATTTATTAGTGTTATTGAATCAATAGCCAATTATTTACAGGATCCTTTCGAGAACAGAGCCGCCGATATCGGGATGAATACCATATGCCGAACCATAGAGATCAACCTCTTGCAAATGGCAGGGGTAAGGGAGGTTCCGGATATTTTGAAACCAGATAAAAATGGAATTGTAATGTAAAATCATTAAAATGATAGAAATAATAACTAAAATGGCTTCTATCAGCAATTTTGGCTACCAATGATTATACCCAAAGATCTTCAATTCATCATATAAAAATCTTTTCCTTCTTCATAATTATTATTTAAAAGGAAATCATGAATGTTCAGCCGGCCGGTTCTGTCGCTTACGTAGGAAAGGATGAACACTTCCTGTGGGATATCCTTGTAATAGATAACTGGCTTGCCATTTATCTTTTGTTCTTTTCTTTGAATAACATCGATATAACCAACAATCTCGAGATTATAATCATACAGATACTTTGATTTGTCGAGGACGTATTTTCCTGTACCCCAGATCAGTATAGGGCGCGGATTGAATTCAAATGTTTTTTTGTACCATTTGAAGAAGTAAGCTGTTTTAACATTGAAAAATGCCTCTGTATCATAGTTAGGGTGACTTCGGGAAAGCCTCTTTTCATCATCATGCCAGTCGAGTACCACCGCATCAATCTTAGCGAATTGTATGCCTTGATCCATCAATCTCAGCCAAAGCTCATAATCTTCAGGTAAGCTTCCAACTTTATATAAGCCATATTCATCAAACAGGGATTTACGTATCATGACACTGGGGTGAGATATAGGAGATTCAACAAACCTGTTTAAATATATATCAGCAGGCGTTTTAAGCGAATTTATCCAGTTGACATATAATGCATAGCCCTGGTTTTTCTTCCGGTCACCCACATAATTTACCTGGCCTGACACCACGCCTATATTTCTATGTTTCTTTAGATAATCATATTGTAATTTCAACCGTTCTGGATAAGCATAGTCATCAGCGTCCATCCTGGCAATATATTTTCCCAATGAAACAGAAATACCCTGGTTCAGTGAAAATACTATTCCACTGGTAGGTAGATTAATGATTTTTATCCTGGGATCATTATAATCTGATAAAACATCAATGGGGTTGTCATCCGATCCATCATCTATCAAAATAAGTTCAAAGTTTTTATAGGTCTGATTCAGGATGCTATCGATCGCCCTTCGAAGTGTATTCGATGCATTTCTGAATGGTAAAATGACGGATACTATTGGATTTTTCATCAGTTTCGGATAATCCAAAAAATTAACAATGAGCAGTTCAATTTAACTGAATAATCCATGGACTTCCGACTCAATTAGATTAACAATGTATGACAGGTCCTCCGCATTTTTATCGAAGTTAAGATCATTCACATTGATGTTCAGTAACTTACTGTCTCTGTATTGACTAATCCATTCTTCATAAAGTGCATTGAGATCCCTGAGGTAGTCAATTCTTATCAGATTCTCATACGCCCGGCCTCTGTTATGGATCCTCTCGACTAGTTTTGGAATATCAGCCTTTAAATAGATTAATAAATCAGGTGGCTTAATAAATGATGACATTGATTTGAACAAGCCCAGATATGTTTCATATTCCCGATCTGCCAAAAAGCCATTCTGGTTAAGGTTTTTCGCAAAAACATAGGCGTCTTCATAGATGGTACGGTCCTGAATAATATTTCCCCCTTTTTTTTGAATTTGCTGATTCTGTTTGAATCGGGTATTAAGAAAAAATATTTGTGTATGAAAAGACCATGTGCTCATATCTGCATAGAAGTCAGGAAGGTATGGATTGTTGTCTACCACTTCATATTCGACTTCCCAATTGTAATATTTGCCCAATTTTTTGGCAAGTGTAGTTTTGCCTGATCCGATATTTCCTGAGATTGCTAGATACATATGATTACATTGAAAAGTTTAATTTATCATAATTTTACACGCATTCCAAAAATAAAGTTACGGCCTGGAGCACTTATGCCAGAACTGTAAGTTCTGTAATGTTTATTTAGAATGTTTTCTATTCCGAAATTAAGAATAAATGTGCTTTTAATATCGTAGGAAGCCATTAAATTTAAAGCATACCAGGGCAAGGCACCATCGGGAGTATATAGATAGATTTTATTCCTTTCTGAGGGCGCTAAATCATCATAAGCTTTACCACCGCTATAGCTCACATTAAAATCCAGAAACAGATTTTTTAACTTATAATAAATTGCGGAACGTCCAAATAGGGGAGCTGTATGTCGTAATGGAACATTTTCGATAATATCCTTTCCATTTGTAAAATTGAGAGAAGCAAATACTCCGAAATTTGACGAAATATCCCCTCTGAATGAAAACGAAAGGCCATAGATGTTCGCCCTTCCGGTATTTACCAGGGCCTGTGTTTTCCTGAACTCCCCATCATAAACTATTGAGTCCATGCCATTAAACGCAAAATCCCTTCGTACCATTGCATCGATCATCCATGTATGGAATCCGGCAATGTGAAATTCCAGGGATTTCCCGATCTTCTGAGTAAATCCCATTTCCAGGTTGTATATATACTCCGGTTTTAAATCTTTATTTGGAACTATGACATGTCCCGGTTCTGAATCGAATAGTTTACCCATATCATCCACATTGGGAGCCCTAAATCCCGAAGATGCGATCAGATCAATTTTTGACTTCTTAGTGATGCGATAAACATATCCAAGGCTTCCATTAATAGCACTGTTTTTATTCTTAAACTCATCAAATTCAAATCCAAGGTCACTCTGATCATCCAGCCTGGCATGAAGTTGCGTAGTAGTGAAACGTAATCCCGCATTAAGGCTATGATGATTGTTGATGATCCATAAATAATTTGCATATCCCGCCAGGAATCCATAATTGCTGCCTCCATCCGGATACCTTGTTGAAGTTGCTGATTTCTCTCCTGTTTCAATATTCTCTTTCTCGGCTTCGGAGATTACCTTGTTAAAAGAAAAGTCAAGTCCATAAAATAACTGGTGGCTGTCATTGATGGATTTGTCAAAATCCGCATTAAAATTGATAATACTTACCTTTTCTGTCCTGGTTCTGCGAATATCATCCTTATACTTTCGGTCGATTCGACTTTCATCTACAAATTGATGTGACAATATGATCCGCGCTTCACTATAAGCTTTGTTTGGTTTATACATTCTTAGGCCAAGTCGGTTCAAGATCCATTTTTGAGGTCCGTAGTTCCATTCCGTATTTTCCGGTAAACTATCCTGATCATATAATATTAATCTGTCGTATCTTGGGATATCTGAAGTATTTGTAAAATAAAATCCATAATCCAGGTCAAGATAGTCATTTGGCCTGAATTGAAATTTCTGAATAAGATTGAATTGATGATAACCTGAAAATTTTTGAAGGTTTACGTTGCTGTTATTGAGTATGGAATCGATTCCTTCAATATTTTGGACAAATTCCGTTCTCTTACCAAAGTCAGGATATTCTGAAGTTCTCTTATTGCCAGTGATTAAGTCATCAAAATCAGTATATGACAAGCTGGTAAAGGATCCGAATTTCTTTCCTCCCAGGGAAAAATCCACATGGGCTGTTTTTTCATTAGCCGCTGTAGCATATCTTATTAATGCATTACCCATGAACTTAATATGTCCATCCCCGTTCAATACAGTGGATTTGGTGTGAAAATCCATAACGCCACCCAGGGCATCACTACCGTACATTACAGAGCCTGGCCCAAACAGAACTTCAGCCTCGGCAATAGTATTCACATCAAGGCCAATCACATTCTGGAGGTTCCCACTTCTATATATGGCATTGTTCATCCTTACACCATCAACAACGATCAATAGCTTATTGGCAGCAAATCCCCGGATCATTGGACTTCCACCTCCAAGTTGACTTTTTTGCATAAAAACCTGACCGGATTGATCAAGCATATCAGCCGAAGTTGGCGGGTTATCGAATTCTACGCTTTTTGAATTTATACTTACTACAGTATTTGGGATTAATTCTGAATTCTGCTCCCACTTGCTTGCGGAGATGATAACTCCCTCAATTTTAATAATTCGTTCTTGCAATTCGATTTTGTATCCGGTTTCCGGTATGTCAGCATATGGTATGGTTCTATCATGATAGGAAGGGTGTTGAAAATTAAGGATATCCTCTTCAATGAATAAAGATAGGTCAGCATAACCTTGAGCATTTGTATGAACCGATTTGTTTAATTCCAGATTATATATCACAACATTTTCAACGCCTTCTCCTGAGCGTTTATCGATAACCTCAATGCTCTGGCCATTAGCAAATCCAGAAAGAAAAAATGATATTAAAACAAGTACTCCGGCAATACGCATCAGTCTTTTCACCTTTCATTTTGGATTGCAAATCTACTTAATCGATATAAAAGAATGGTCTGTCTTAACAATTCATACGATCCTTTTCAATGCTTCTCTTTTACTCAATGGCTGAATAGTGTTTTTTTGTACAAAATCCAGTACCCAGGATGGATTTCTTTTAGAATATTCACGTAGAGACCATCCTATGGCCTTAGCAATAAAAAACTCTTTAGATACACATAACTCCTTTATAAATGAAGTCAGTAATTCGGTATCCACCTCATCTTTATATTTTAACTGGAAGATCAGACAGGTCCGCTGAAGCCAGATATTTCCGGATTGCATCCAGGCTCCTGTTACAGTTTTAATCATATCAGGGAATACTTTAAAATAATGGCCAACAAGAGTTGCAGCAATAAAGTCTACTGTATCCCACCAGGATTTGCTGAGAATAAGGGATTCATAGTGGCTAATCCAGTCTTTCTCTACCGATCTGGAAAACCGGGAGGCTAATTCCATCGCAAAATATTGAAATTCTCTTTCAGGAAGATCCCAGAAAGCGTATATCGATGGCCAAATTTGTTCAACAGCAGGCAGGAAATCTTTGGACAGAGCGGATTTGCTAATCATCCTGCGATTTGGTGATTTGATCCCGAGAAATTCAAATTTATTTTTCATATAGGCCATCATATATTGTGCATTATCAGGATTTGCATGGTCCCTGAAATCGGATACTACCATATGTACATAATCACTCATGGATCATTGTTTGATATGATTAAGGGCGATTTTCGCAATGGTTTCGCCAATTGACAATGAAGATGTTGCTGCGGGTGATGGCGAATTACACACATTTATAGCTCGTTCATTTTCATAAATCAGAAAATCATCCAGCAGACCACCTGATCGGTCACATGCCTGGGCTCTTACCCCTGCACCGCCTGGTTCAAGATCATTTTCTTCAATTTCAGGGATTAATTTCTGTAAGGCATGAGTAAAGGCTTTTTTTGAGAATGATCTATACATTTCTCCAATTCCTGTTTTCCAGTATTTTGAAGCTACTTTAATAAACCCAGGCCAGATCAGTGTTTCTGCTAACTCAGGGAGGTTAATCTGTGATTTTTTATATCCCTCTCTGGCAAAAGCTAAAACGGCATTTGGACCCGCTTCAATTCCCCCGTCAATCATCCTTGTGTAATGGACTCCTAAAAATGGGAAACTGGGATCCGGGACAGGGTATATCAGGTTTTTTACCAGGTATTTTTTCTCCGGTTTGATTTTATAGTATTCCCCACGGAAGGGAATAATCTTTACATTAACCTTTTGATGTGTATGTCTTGCTATTTTATCGGAATATAATCCTGCACAATTGATTACAAGTTTTGA
>CAYMFU010000103.1:0-12108 GCA_964389805.1 uncultured Roseivirgaceae bacterium
CACCAGGGCATATCGTGAGGGCAAGAAATTATACTGGGCTAGAAAAAATGAAGAGATCATAGATAAACCAGTATAATCCGAGGAACTGAAGGATTACCATTAAAAGATCCAAAATCCCAATGTGATATTATTTAAGGATCCAGATTCTATATGAGTTGTTCTTAAAATATAATTTCATATAAATCAAGGGAAGATATCCAACATCCCTGGATAAATTTTGAGCGTCAAATTATTACAAAAGGATTTATAAATTCTGTTTGCTTATTTCTTCCAGTATACTTTTACCTTCCTTTAACATATTCTCTGCAGGTATGGATTCAAGGGAAGAAATTTCATAGGATTCTAAATGTTCTTCTAATAGCTGAAGAGCTTTCTTTGCATCTTCAGTTGCCTGGGAGGTAAGTTTTGCACGAATGATTCTGATTTTCTCGAAATCCTGGATACCTTCCCTCAATCGTTCAAATCGAATAGAGGTCCTTGCTTCAGGATATACAAAATAGGTATCTCCGGCTGGCCAATTTCTAAATCGCGAATCCTGCAAAGGTTCCAAGACCCAGCTCATATATGCCCATCTCAAATAACCGGAATATCCTTTATATGCAGCATGCCAGGCCTGCCATGTTGATTCCGCAGGTGGAGAAAAAGTAAAGTTGTTGGGGAAGGCTTCCACACAACAAGTATAATAGGTCGTAAATTTGCCGGATGCATTTCTTCTTTTAATAACATCCTCAGGAATTACCTGGTTAGAGGCTACACACATATCGAACAAGTCATCTTCAATTTCCGGATGATAGCCCCCTGCTAAAGTAATCTTCATTTCCGGAACTATCCTGGTAACAAATTCTATTGCTTTCTGCATGTCTTCAACCGGTCGTTCATCCATTGCAATAGCTGTCTTCTCAAACCAACCTTTTTCTTTCAGGTGTGCTGTAAAATCGAGTAAAAAATCTCTCCAATGGTCTTCATACGCTTTAGATCCCGGCCTGGCTACAAGTGTGTCAACTATCTGTTTTGCCTCATCGTAATATAGGAACCGGTTGCCCCACGGAATCATAGTGTAACAATTTATCTGATCGGATATTCCATATTTTTCCGAAAATGCAACCCATTGATCAAAATTGGTATAATCAAAATTCCAGGTTCCATCAGTTTTTTTACGCCAGTCAATCATTCCACGGTAAGCATCCTGTGTCTGACCATTCCAGGGTCGATCGATGATACTCGTCGTTATGACTTTCTGACCAGAGTTCGCTAATCGTTTAATTAATGGCTCCAGGTATGCATAATGTTCATCACTCCAGGGTTCTACCTGATGATATCGGGCGACTGCTGATGGATTTTGCCAAAGATCCAGATGATAAGACCATTGAGATGGATCCGGCAAAATGGCATTTCCTATTTCAAGTATAATATTAAATTCTAATTTGTCTTCAGAACTGGATCCTGCAAACAGGCTGCCAGAGTATATGCCTGGTGGGATGTCTTCAGGAACATCAATTGACACCCATATCGGGCGGGTAGTTTTTCCTCTATAGATTAATTCATCTACTTCGTCTATTACATCAGCTGCTAATGAAATTTGCTGACCTTCCACTTTATGTGGTGTGCATCCTCCGGCATATTCGTCAGTCATAACATATCGCACAAATCTTGCCTGCAAGCTGGATATGGGTAATATGTTACCTTCAATGGATTTAAATTCAGACCAACTAAAACTTAATTTATCTTTGTCAGCAGAACTCCAGAGCACTAATTGGGTACTAATACGCTCTCCCCTCCATGCATAAACATTCCATATAGATTGTATTTCTTTAATTTTTGGCGGAATACTTTTATCATATCGAATATCATTGGTTCCAAAACTACCATTCAAGGATTCGGAGACTGATTTCCATAATAAAGGATCTGTAGGATTAGGATCCTGAGGTTCCTCATAATCTGTGTAGGTGTAGGATACTTCAGTCACATTAATACTGGTTTCATTGCTTTTTGGAGAATTACAACCAATTAATACGATGACAGACGTGAGAAAAAAAACTGTGACTTGAAAAACTGATTTAGAAAAATCATTCATAAAGGTATGTTTAATATTGTATAATGTATTTTTTGAAAAGGTATGAAAATCTATATTTCATGATTATAAAAAAGTATCTAATAATCTTAATCGCTTATAACTAATACTTTGTGAATCGGCCCGGAAATGTCAGCAAGGTTTACACCCCGGAAAAGCAATTCATGCTTTTCATTTTTTAACTCTACATTCAGGGTGTCATCAACAGGTTCCCATAGTCCACTGCCATCTTTTTTCATTTGATACTCCTTCAAATTTGGCATGCTTGATGTTAAGATTATTTTTGCTTCATTTTCCTGGATTTTAACGGATGAATGTAAGGTATTTGGTGTCCATTCAATTGCATCTCTGCTTTTTTCGGTTACCAGATATTCTGTGCCATAAGCCCAGTGTGGTTTTCCATCCCAGATCCAGGTATGGGTTTTGAAATAATCATCTTCATACATGAGCATTAATGTCTTGTATTCTCCCCAGTTTGTAAACATATCATTATATACATGCCATTCAACCCAGGTATAAGTTTGTGCATACCGTTGTTTTGAAATATCATCTTCTTCATCAATTTCAACAGGTGTCTGGTCCGGACTATCTACAAGAATTAAATCTTTTCCTTCATTTTTGAGGTATTCATCCCGCACTTCAAGTGCAGATAAAGGAATTCCGTCTTTTTCAAAATGGTGGTCGTATTTTGCATCAGATAAAAACCATTTTTTCTGGCCGTTAAGCCAGATCTCATTGATGCCATGGTGACCATCCGGCCCCCCCTCAAAGGAAGGCCCGGCTCCCAGGGTTCTTGTTACATATCCATAAGCATTCATTATTGCATTTTGAACAGTCATAAAGTGACCACAATGAAAGCCGTGTCCATCTAATGCAGCATCCAGGATGCCTTCTGCATATCCCTCACCCGGATATGGTTCTCCGAAATCGTCAATCTTAATTACAGATTTTATCCAATGCCGTAGCAATAATATTCTTTTGAACTCATCTGTTTCTCCTTTAAAAACTGTATCCAACTGGTATTTAGCAATTATGTGTTGGAATTCTGATGAGCGTAGGTCTTCATAGGTTCGGAATACAGTGTTCGGAATATATGCCGGATTTTCAACCTCAACCTGATGGTATTGCTTGCTTCTGCAGGCCAATAATAAGGCAATTATTGTTATTAGGAGGATTAATTTGCTTTTCATCGTATATTTATATTAATACTCAATTGTATATATTGTTTCAGGCTGCTGCATAGGATTTCCTGTTATAAAAATATTTTTTCTCTGCAGAGTTGAAATGAAAAAATGATATTGACATTGGTTTAGTAAAAGTAAAAATAAATCAAGTATGTGGCAACGACTTTCCGGTCTATATACACACTTTTTAAGATACAGGACTATTAGGTTTGTTACTAACCGCATCAATATAGTATAATTAACAAATTAAGAAAATTAAAAAAATGTTATTATCATTCAATTAAATCAGTTAATTCCATATTCAATTATAATTTTTTAACAGATGGAAATAAGAGATCTCGCCTCCTGGATATTGTTCGTATTTATTTCTACAGCAGCTTATCCGCAGGATAATATAGATCAATTCAATTATTGGCAGTATTATTCTGATATTGAAAATTCACAGTATAAAACTTTCTGCTCCATCGCATTCAATCAACTAAAAAGCCGGGAAAGGGAAATCCAGGAGCTCGATAGCAAGGAGGATTGGCTCGCCCGGCAATCGTTAATAAAGGAAAAGTTAAGAAAAATAGCTGGACCATTTCCGGATAAAACGCCTTTAAATGTTAAAATAACTGGTAAACTAAAAAAGGATGGATATACCATCGAGAAACTGATCTATGAATCATTCCCAGGATATTACGTAACTGCAGCATTATATATACCCGAGGGTGTTAAAAAGAAGGCGCCGGCTATCTTTTATGCCTGTGGCCATACTCTCGAAGGATTTAGAGCCCCCGCTTATCAACATATTATTGTAAATCTTGTGAAGAAGGGATTTGTGGTGTTTACAATTGATCCAATGGGTCAGGGGGAACGATATGAATACTGGGATAAAGAAAATGATCAGCCAGGAATCCCTATCCCGGATCACGAACATTCCTATGCAGGGGCCCAATGTCTAATCTCCGGTTACTCAACTGCCAGATATTTTATCTGGGATGCCATGAGAGGGATTGATTATATGCTTACAAGAAAAGAAATTGATCCCGACCGTATAGGAATGACCGGCCGGTCAGGAGGAGGTAATATTACAGCCTATCTTGGCGCATTAGATGAGCGGATTCATGCAGCTGCCCCGGAATGTTATATAACAAGTTACGAATACATATATAAATCCATTGGACCTCAATGTGCAGAACAGAATCTGTATAAAATGATACAGGAAGGATTAGACCATGCTGATTTTATCGAAGCAAGGGCCCCAAAACCCACGCTGATCATTGGCACAACACGTGATTTTTTCAGCATACAGGGAACCCTTGATAGTTATAATGAAGCCCGGAAAATGTATCGAATTCTGGATTTTGAAGAAAATATATCCATAGCGCTTGATGATACCGTTCATAAGTCAAGTAAGAAAAACCGGGAAGCGATGTATGCATTTTTTCAGAAATACCTCGATAATCCTGGTAATCCCCAAGACATGAACGTAGAGGTTCCTGATCCATCCGAATTGAAGGTAACTGAAACCGGACAAATAGCAACCGCTCTTTCTGGAGAAACGATTTTCACGATGAACAAAACAATTGTTCTGTCTCAAGTGGCTAATCTGGATACTAAACGTGAAAACCCATCAGAATATTTAGCTAACATACCAGGTTTTATTACCGAAGATGCAGGTTTCAACTATCCCGACAATTTTGGGCATACGGTATTCTCAGGACGATTTGTTAAGAGCAATTATACACTTGAAAAGTACTTAATTCCCGGAAGTGGTGAATATGTTCTTCCTGTAGTATTGTTCAAACCTAAAAAAGATATGAACGGAGACCTGGTATTGATAGTGCATTCCGAAGGTATGAAAACTGCGTTTGAAAATGACAGTCTGGTGTATAATCTGATCAAAGCCGGATTTTCGGTTTTATTGTGTGATTTACCCGGGATAGGAAGTATGGGCCCAGGATATTTGAAAGGTGATTCCTATATACAGGGTGTTTCCTTCAATCAATGGTTCTCAGCAATCCTGACCGGCCGGTCACATGTTGGGCTTTGGGCAGAAGATCTGATTCGAATTGTCAACTTCACAAAAGGAAATTTAAAAGATTTCTCAATACTATCTGCCATGACAATTGGGCCTGTGGGAACCGCATTACTTCATGCGGCAATTTTTGAACCGGCTATAAAGCAGATTGGACTGATTAGCCCAATGATCAGCTATGCTGAACTGGCGATGACAAGGTTATATAAGCCTGAATATATTCCATACTCAGTTGCCGGAGCTATTAGAGAATATGACCTGGCAGACCTGATCGCGGGATTACATGAACGTAAGATAATTATCGTTAATCCATTATCCGGAGATGGAACGAAACTTGAAAGTGAAAAGCTTGATCAAATAATGGCCTTTCCAAGAAAAGTGTTTACTGAAAAAGGAAGCATCGATAATTTACAACTGAAATTCACAACTGATGTGCAAGTTTTGCACTGGAAATCTATATTAAACTGGCAGGAATAGCATAAGAGGATATATATCCTGTGTGGAAATTATAATACATTAAACCAGGTATTTTTATATTACCCTTTTTATGAACTTATACTCCTGATTTCTGTATTTTAGTTCAGTTATAAAATTTTCATTGAAAAATCTTCTTATATAAATACCATAAACGGTTATTATGAAATCTTGGAATGTCTATATAATTCTTTTAATAATCTTTTTTGTGTTCACATCCTGTGCAAAACAGATTGAAAATGATCTATCGTTGACATTGAAGGAGTATCGGGCATTAGGCGTGCCGGATCATAACAGGCAGTGGTCACAGGATGATTACCTGGATGCATTTATGGCTTTGAATAAGTTGAAATTGACCAAGCCTTCTTCACTTCCAAGAAAAAATAGTAACAAATCCGGAAAATTGTTTGACCGGATGATCAGTGAAAGTAATTTTTCCTTTCTGCAAGCTGATACTACATCCCTCGGTGAAAAAGCCTATCAGATTCAGTATTTCTCCAGTATTCAGAATGAACTGGTAAAACTATATACGATTGTTTTAAGAAAGGACCAATACTACTATCAGGAATTAATCGATCTGTACATTTTCGGATTGGTTGTTACTCAGAAAAAACTGGACCTGGCAAACAAAATATTAAACTCCAGTGATGAGGCAGATAAAAAATTGCAATACGGGCTATATTCGGTACAACTAGGTTATATGGAAATGGTCATATACATTTTGGAAAATCAGAATATTTCGATTTCTTATTCTGATAAAGATCATGAACGTATTTGTGAAAATGTTGTTGAATCAATCAATAACAACAAAGACTGGATGAGCTCCAAGGATGCTGATACAATTAAACAAAAGGTGAAGATGGTGGTTGATAATACATCATCGGAAATTACCAGAGATTATTATCTTGAATTGTTGGAAAACTGGTAATCATGCTTTATCTGTCCCGGTTTAATTGGAAATTTCCCCGAATGATTTCCTGTATATTACAGGGTTACCATTATTTAAAAAAAACATCAGAAAACATCCATTTCCATTTTCAATTTCATTTATTGAGCGAACATCTCCCATTACTTTTATGCCGGAATCAACGGCATCCATAGGGGTGAAACACCCATCACCCTTACCGACCAACACTAGACCATACAATGCATCGAATTTCCCTGTACTTACTCGTGTATTCGATTGATTACCACCTAAGACCAAATCAGGAATATCATCATTATTTATATTCGTAGGATGAATGGAATAAACCGGTGAAAACTGAGCTGCCACAGGAAGGGGAATAGTTCTAAATTTCCCAAAACCATCATTTATAAATATAGAAGTACGAAAATCTGATGCCATTAGTGAATCGTAATTGGTAATATTTAATGTAGTAAAAAGATCTTTCTCTTGTAATTTTGCAAATGAACTGTAGTTCGGAAAGTTTATGGCAAAGGGATTTACCTGTCCTATTAATTCATCCCGGCTGAAGGCCAGTGACCTTATCCCATCAATCACGTAGGTCATGAGCGGATCTATTTTGCCATTTTTATCAAAATCATTATAAAAAAGTCGAGCTGGATTTTCGGGGGAGGCATTTACAAAATTATTCATTCCCATATTCCCAGCGGCAAGATCTGTTATGCCATCCTCATTGAAATCGTGGGCTATCACAGTATTCCACCAGCCATAACTGTTCTCTAACCCATTAACTTCACTTTCTTTAAAACGACCATTTTTATTTAGGTAAACCGTAATTTTCATCCATTCACCAACTAAAACAAGATCAGGTATGCCATCCTGATCCAGATCAGTAAATAAAGCATCACTGACCAATCCGGGATTTGTCAAGTCTTCACAGATTTCCTTTGTAATATCAGTAAAAATTCCGGATCCATTGTTTTCAAGTAAGTAACTTCTGGGAGGCAGGGGATAATTCCCTGGAATTATCTGCCCGCCAACAAAGAGATCTAGATCCCCATCAAGATCTATATCTGCACTGCTCACACAAGAATTGCTGGATTTCAGATTGGGTAAATTTGAATTTGACCTGGCAAATGATCCCCTGCCATTATTTAAATACAGCCTGTCCTGTATCAGGGTTTGATCTTTCAAATTTTGCCCGCCGCTTGTTATATACAGGTCAGAGTCACCATCACCATCCGCATCAAAAAATACTGCATCCGTATCTTCATATAAGCGATCATTATCAAAAATATGATTGGGTAAAATCTTAAAAGTCCCATCCTTATTTTGCTGAAAAAGCCTTCCACCCTGACCTTTAGCACCTCCAATATATACATCTTCAAGACCATCGTTATTTACATCCCCCTTAGCAATTCCGGGTCCTTTTCGGGAAAGTCCGCGTGGAATCAATCCGTCGATTCTGAAATCATTAAAACCACCTTCATCGTGGGAGAATTGAATTCCAAGGTTCGTTTCAATTTTTGAGAAAACTGGGATTCTTACAGAATTTCGATGGGATACCTTTTTTGCATCCCGCTGTTTTAATAATAGAACTTGATTGGATGGAACATGAGAACGAATTTCAACAGTTGAGTCTGGCCATATTACAAGGATAGAATCAATTGTAGAATAATCACCTAATCCAAATAAAAGTTCAGGATCCATGGAAGATTGAAATCCCCTGGAGGGTATTAATTCCTGATACTGGGACTCACTGCCTGTCTTTATAAAAACTTTTGAACCTATCCCAAATGTATTTCCATTTATACCCTTTAGTTTAATCTTGATATAATTACTTGATTCTAAGGCATTACTATTGTTACGATAGATCTTTGCATATTCATTAATGTTGTTTATAACGAGATCTAAATCACCATCATTATCCAGATCACCGTAAGCAGTCCCGTTTGAAAATGAATTACTATTAAATCCCCATTCAGCAGTGACTTTTGTAAAAGTAAGATCACCATTATTTCGATAAGCGTAATTATAAGACGCCAGATCAGGTATATTCGACAGTAATTCCAGAGATACAATTTGCCTGTTATCACGCATGGCTATAAGTTTTTCATCAACCACGAAGCTGATAACGTCCATGTCCAGATAGTTTTTCAGATATCCATTACTTATAAAAAGATCTTTCCACCCGTCATTATCATAATCAGCCAGCAAAGGAGCCCAGCTCCAGTAAGTAGCCTGAATACCGGCAAGTTGACCGATTTCACTGAATGTCCCATTGCCATTATTCAGTTGCAGCATATTGCGTAAAGTTTGATAATGGAAACCCTGGGATATGAGTTGGTTATATTTATCGTAATTCTCGGGACCAATCGACATTTTATAATCATAATGATTTTCCGGGAGCATATCCAGGGATATAATATCAGGTCTTAGGTCGTTATTGAAATCACCGGATTCATTACCCATTGAAGACAAGGATACATGGCCCATCGATTCTTTCAGGCTTTCAGTAAAGGTTCCATCCTTCTGGTTGATATAAAGATAATCTTCTTCGTTATAGTCGTTTGATACATACATGTCAGGATAGTTATCTCCATTCACGTCTAATATGGTTATACCTAATCCAAAACCAAGTACATTATTGATTAAACCAGCCTCTTCAGAAACATCAGTGAATTTGTTGTTATCATTCCGAAGTAATTTATCAGCATATTTTTCATCTGGCTGCTTCTTTAATTTGTCGAGGTCATTACTGAATCCTGCATATTGATCAAGGGAGTGATTTAATATGAATGCGTCAAGATCACCATCACAATCATAATCAAAAAATACTGCGTGCGTAGAGTATGAAGAGTCGTCTAAGCCATATGCTTCGGCACATTCTGTAAAGGTTAAATCCTGATTGTTGATAAATAACAAATTCTTTCTTCTGTTCGAAATTCGGGCAGCCGACCGGCATACGTAAATATCAAGATATCCGTCTCCATTAATGTCAACCATGGTTGTACCGGTGTTCCAGCGACCTTCGGCAGTCACTCCGGCTTCTATGGATACGTCATCGAATTTCAGATCACCTTTATTCAGATATAAGTGACTTGCCACAAGGTTTCCGGTAAAATAAATATCCGGCAGGCCATCATTATTAATATCTCCTATAGCGACCCCTCCACCATTGTATAAATAGGCATAATTCAATACGTTGAATTCTTCTGTATCTCGGATTATATTTTTAAACTTTATTCCAGTTTGGGAGGGTGGCAAATCAGTAAAAAGATATTTGTTGTTATGCTTGCAGCTGCAAAGGAATACGACTAAGCATATGTAGATAAGCTTTTTCATGGACAGGTAATTTAATCCATTCAGCATTGATAAAAAAAAAGTGCCAATTAAATTGGCACTTTTTTTATCAAAATAACGAAACTTATTTAGTATCCCACCAGACTTTGGTACTTCCTTTATCGGCGCCACCAATTTCAGGAGAAGCGATGGCGTCATTTACAGCCGCTTCATTGGTATTAAATTCACCGGTGACATATACCATACGGGACATGATATCGCTAACCCCGACATCAACATTATCTGAATTCAGACGGTCATATTGAACGGGATATTTAGTCCTTCTCAATTCAGACCAGCTTTCCCAACCATCCGGATAAAGTGCTAACCATTTCTGTGTGATTATCTGTTCCAATTGATCATCCAGACTACCACCAGATAAGTAGGCAACCGGAATATCTGTTAATGGAGGTGTATTATTGACATCTCCTACAGGAGCCGGGGTATTCGTACTACTGATATATGCATCAATAGCTCCATCATCAGCACTGGTCCATTCCTTCATAGACATACGAATACCTTCCTCGTAGGCCTCCTGTGCTGTCATACCCATAGCCCATCCTTCCAAAGCTCCTTCGGCCTTCAGGAAATAGGACTCCGCGCATCTTATAACAACAATAGGATTATTTTCACCCAGAGCTGCCGGGAGAAATTGAGGGCCGAGGTCGGAGTGGGGGCGGTTCTGGTCAGAAGAAATATCGATTTTGGATTGTCCATTACGAAGGCCTTCGTAAGGGATCCCGTCACCATCAGAATCACCATCCAGCGCAGGACTGAAATAAACCGGCATCCTGGGATCCTGATATCCTTTCAATACGCTTTCCATTGCGGCACTCATCCTGTATTCACCCCAGTTTGTAATGGTATTAATAGGATTTGGAGAGTTATTAGTAGTAGCCAGGAACGCATTATCACTGTTGACTTCCATAACGCCGTCGGAAATGGCTTTTTGAGCTTCAGAAGCTGCCAAACCCGGATCTACATATTTCAACCGCATTGCCAGCCTTAATCTCAGGGAACCGGCAAATTTTAACCATAAAGAAGCATCTCCTCCGAAGATCTGGTCATTACTGCCAAATCCATTGCCACCACCCTGGAGGACAGCTACGGCCTCATCCAGGATCGGGAAGAAATTTTTGTATATTTCCTCCTGGCTATCATAAAGAACAGTGGTTTCTCCGTTGCCAAAACTGCTATATATGACCGGACCCCAATAATCCGTAATTCGATGATAACCATACACTTTCCAGACTTTAGCTATGGCATTTTCCACTGTAAATCCTTCATTTTCAGCGGTAAAATCCTCCACGTATTTAATATTCGGAGCCGCTTGTCCGTAAAATGATGACCAGGCTAGATCTGCCCATCTGCCCACCTGAGTATAGCGGTCAGAGTCAAAATTTGGTTGTGTCGTGGCGAAATACTGGCAATAGAGGTCTGAGAAAAGATTCTGGGAAATCTGAAACCTCCAGTGCACTCCATTAACTGTATTATACTGAGTCTGGGCAAATGCCAATCCAATCAGAGATGCATCTACCTTGTCTGAAGTTAATGATAATGGATCAGTATTTATCTCTTCAAAATCATCTGTACAGCCAAATATTAAAATGATTGTAGACAAGATGATTAAATAAAATTTTATATACTTCATAATCAAATAATTTAAAGTAAAAACTAATAATTAAAATCCTAACCTTACATTTAATCCAAACTCTTTTACAGTTGGAGGTCCGAATGATTCGAAACCATCTGCATTATTAGCTGTACTGACGAAAATCTCAGGATCAAGATTACCTGCTGAATTTGAGAAAAAGAACAGATTTCTTCCAACTAGTCCGATACGTATCTCACTTAATACTGATTTTGAAAGTTTCGATGAAGGTATAGAATACGCAAAAACCATTTCCCTCATACGAACATTTGATGCCGACTTCACAAAAGCTTCTCCAACCGGGGCATTTCTTCCACCAAGCCAGGACCACATAGTTTCTGCATCAGTTGCAATGCTATTTGTATTGCCACCCTCATCTACTGCAATTTCATTTTCGAAAATATTCTGACCGAATACCAGATTGCCTTCCCGGCCATTCAATGTTTCTTCTGTAAGACCATC
>CAYMFU010000104.1:0-3159 GCA_964389805.1 uncultured Roseivirgaceae bacterium
GGATATAAAAACAATAGAAAAGATCCCAGCCTTATTGGGGGAAGTTGATATAATACAAAGTCTTCAGCGCTTGCCGGGTGTAAGTACAGTCGGAGAGGGAGCCTCAGGCTTTAACGTTCGTGGTGGAAGTGTTGGGCAAAACCTGATTATACAAGACGAGGCACCTATCTATAATTCTTCTCATTTAATGGGATTTTTTTCAGTATTCAACCCAGATGCAGTTACAGATGTAAAACTTTATAAAGGCGGTATTCCAGCCCGGTATGGAGGCAGGATTTCCTCAGTCCTTGATATTCGTTTGAAGGATGGGAACAGTAAAAAGTTTGGAGCACAGGGGGGAGTGGGGACTATATTCTCCCGTCTGACACTTGAAGCTCCCATTGTTAAGGATAAATCTTCTTTTTTAATAGCTGCCCGGCGTTCTTATATTGACGTCTTTGCTAAACTTTTCACAGATGTCCTGAGTGAAGGGGCACAATTATATTTTTATGATCTTACTTTAAAAGCCCATTATGATATTGGGAAAAAAGATAAGATTTTCCTTTCTGGTTATTTAGGAAGAGATGTTTTCAAATTTGATGCAAATCAGGGATTCAACTGGGGAAATAATACAGCTACCCTGAGATGGAATCATGTTTTCAATGACAGGTTATTTTCTAATATGAATTTCATATTCAGCGATTATGATTATGCTTTGGCGTTTGGAGATAGTGACCTGGACAGATTCGAGTGGAATTCAAAAATAAGAACCCTTTCTTTCAAACCAAACCTTACATTTTTTGTAAATACTAAAAACATATGGGATTTTGGAGCGGAATTTAACTACTATATTTTTACTCCTGCGAATGCCATTGGCGTAAGTAATGGTGATGCCACAGATATAAGCTTGCCTTTGAAATATGCGTTTGAGTGGAGTCTTTACTTTAATAATGAGATTAATTTCGGGGACCAGTTTGGATTACAATACGGTTTGAGAGGATCGGGATATTCATATATAGGACCAGGTAATATTTATGAATTTGAGACAATTATTCCTGGACAAAGGCAAAGACTTGTTTCTGAAACCCAAGTTGAAGGACGGGAAGTGATGCAAAATTATTTCAATCTTGAACCCAGAATCTCCATTAAATATCAGCTGAATCAGAAGAATTCAATCAAAGCTTCCTATAACAGATTATCACAAAATATCCATTTGATTTCTAACACAACAGCATCTAATCCATTGGATGTATGGGTTCCAGGAACGAATAATATAGCACCGGAACTCGCTAACCAATATGCTCTGGGTTTTTTTAAGAACTTTGGTGAAAATAATGAATATGAAACCTCAGTAGAAGCGTATTATAGAAATACTGATAATCAAATCGAATATATTGATGGTGCTGACCTCCTAATAAATCAATATCTGGAAGGAGATCTTTTATTCGGTATTGGTCGTGCATATGGGCTAGAATTTTTTGTCAAAAAGAATTCAGGGAAGTTGAATGGTTGGATTAGTTATACACTTGGGAGGTCTGAGCTTAAAGTTAATAGCATTAACAATAACGACTGGTACCCTACACGCTATGATCAACTTCATAATTTGAAGGTTACTGGATTTTACGAGTTGAATGAGAGATGGACCTTCTCAGCCAGCTTTTCATACATATCCGGAACACCTACTACCTTTCCAACATCCAGGTTTCAAAGCCAGGAATATGTAGTTCCTTATAACTATTTAAATAGTCGAAATAATACGAGAATACCCGATTACCACAGGTTGGACATATCAGTCATCCTGAATAGTAAAAAATATAAAAAGAATGGAAAAGAGAGGAAAAACAGGGATTATTGGGTATTTGGAGTGTACAACGCCTATGCAAGAGAAAATCCTTTTTCAATATATTTCTCCCAGGGTACAGATCGTCCTGTAGCGAGCGAGCCAATACCAACTCATGCTACGCAACTTGCTATAATTGGTACGATTATTCCAGCAATATCTTATAATTTCAAATTTTAATGAAAATGACTCGATTATATATTATAGTGATACTTATCGCACTGGTTTTAAGCTGGGGGTGCGAAACTCGCATAGATCCTGATTTGCCTGATGCTCCTGCGTTAACCTTTGTGGATGCCTGGATAACAAATAAAAATGAACCTCAGATCATAAGGCTTCAGAAAACACTGCCGTATTTCGATAATACTGAGTATCCAGGAATCGTGGGTGCAGATGTAAGAATAACCGATAATGAAAACACTGAATATCTGTTTATAGAATCAGAAATAATTGACGGTGAATATGTGTGGACACCTCCTTCTGATTCAAATACATTTGGAAAGATAGGAAATCAATACATGTTAACTATAATAATGGATAATACAATACTGGAGGCTGTAAGCCAGATGAACCGGGTACCAGAAATCGACAGTATCAATTTCAGATTTGAGGAAGGAAATAGTTTTTTCACAGATTCATATTTCGCTGGATTTTTTGCGGTTGATCCTATTGGGCCTGGGGATACCTACTGGATTAAGGCGTATAAAAATGGCGTTTATCTGAACAAACCCGATGAAATAAATATTGCTTACGATGCAGGATTCAGTGGCGGTAGCGAAGTGGACGGGATAACTTTTGTACAACCCATACGTGATGGAATAAATCCCTTTGAACAGGATGAGAATGATGAATTTTTATCCCCTTACGCGCCGGGAGATTCAGTTTATGTAGAGATCCATTCTATATCAAGTTCAGCATTTTATTACCTGTCACAGGTTAGAGTTCAGATTGATAGGCCCGGTGGATTTGCTGAATTATTCGCTACTCCCTTATCAAATGTTGTGACCAATATCATTGATATCACAAATAATCAACCTTTAATTGGATTTTTTAATGTAGCTGCTGTTTCCAGTGAAGCTGGCTGGCTGGATCCTGATAATTTACCTACAGAATAGATATCTAAAAATCAGAATATATATTTATTCTCCTAATGTTTTGATATCTTCAAACAAACAGGCTTAGGGACGATTACTTCATCTTCAATCTTTGAAAGCTTCCCTGATTCAGAATTCCTTCTGAATAATACAATGTTATCCGAATTCTGATTTGCCACAAAAATAAATTGCCCTTTTGGATCAATTAAAAAATTCCTGGGCCATTCGCCATACGTAGATTGAAAT
>CAYMFU010000105.1:0-57840 GCA_964389805.1 uncultured Roseivirgaceae bacterium
TCTATATATCCATCGTTAATGGTCCTTCGGATAAAACGATCAATTTTTTCTTCCTTCATAATACGTCTTCCATTTTAATTCCCATAACCTGTGATAAACCTTTGTAAAGCTTTTTTCTCGCTCTGTGTATCTTTACTTTTATATAGTTTTGTTCAAATCCAGTTATATCGGAAACTTCAGCAACAGAGTTTTCTTCAAAATAATAAAGTGAAACTAATACATTTTCTTCTTCATTCAGATTCTCCATTGCTCTTTTTAATACTTTTTTTCTATCAATTCTGTTAAGGCTTTCAAGTCCATCTGAAATATGTGAATGACTGACTGAATCAACCACATTTTCATCTATATCACTTTTAAAGATCTTCTTATTTCTTGTTTTACTTATGGCATTGTTAAACGTGATCCGGTACAACCAGGTCGAAAATTTACTTTCATTTTTAAATTTCTCAATTGATTTGAAAGCTTTAATAAAACTATCCTGAGCTACTTCTTCGGCATCTTCCCGATTTTTTACGATCCGAATACATATGTTAAATACAAATGCCTTGTATTTGTCAACAATGAAATTGCATGCACTGTAATCGCCACCTTTGATTTTCTCAATGACAATGTTTTCTATCTCAGCCTTCATTCAATTGTTTTGACGATATAAAGTGTTTTGTGGTTACAATTTACAAAAAAATGTAACCGGGTCATAACTGTTCGCGTCCAATATGTACAAAACGAAAAATGTCAAACTTTAAATAATAGAAAAATGGTTGAAATTTTAGTTCCAATAGCACTCTTTGCCACTGTATTTGGAATAATCTGGATTGCAGTAAGTGCAAAAAACAAAGAAAGACTTGCTTTAATTGAAAAAAACCTCGATGCAAGTATTTTTAAACAGGAAGGCCAGACCCAATGGAGATATGGTGCTTTGAAAATTGGCCTGTTGGCCGTAGGCATAGGGATTGGTTTAGTCATAGCCAATATATTGGATGTGAATGGTATTATGGACGATGAAGTAGCATATTTTGCCATGATATTCATATTCGGTGGACTTGGATTGTTATCCTACTATAAATTAATGGGTAGAATAAAGCCAGAGAAAGAAGATTAGGGATATATTTCCCTGAAGAAATCCCGCTTAAGGCGGGATTTTTTGTTTTTTTATACTTTATTAAAACATCCTTAAATCTTTGATGTGATGAAGTATAGAAAAACAATCGCTAAAACCAGCATAATTTTTTTATTGATCTTTATGAACATGCCGCAAAGGGGAGCATCCCAGGAACTCGGCATGTCATTTTCATTTTTTTTTCCACGAAATGGATATTTCTCGAATCCGGTAAGCCCCTTTTCCCTTAGAGGTATTGGCGTTCACCCCACTGACTTTTTTTCTATTGAATCCGGATTTTCTCTGTACAGAATGTCAGGTATGAACGTAATTAATCTGCCCTTTGAGACCAAGGACCCATTAATGGGACCCTTTTTTTCTATCATGGTGCCGCTTCAGGCAGTATTCGAATTACAGGTGGGAAATGTAACTTTGAGAGCTAAAGGCGGGGGATTTGGATACTATAATTTTGATACCAGGATTAATTATGGTAATATGGATAGAGCCATGAGAGACTATTATAAACTCGATGTGGCTAATTCGGATTTGAAGTATGATAATAAAATTGGTATTGGATATTTAGTGGGAGGGGAAATAATATTCTATTTTGCTGATAAGTTCGGAATTAATTTTGAAGTAAATTACCTCGCCGGAGGATCAGATCTAAATTATCGGGGATATTTAACAGGTGGGATCTTACCTGATATTATAGAGACCCAATATGTAGAGTATAAGGATGCCCGACTGGATTTTACCGGTTGGGAAATAACGATTGGGGTTCTTTTTGATACTAAAAGATAAGTTTCATGAATTTTAGAATAGGATTTGGATATGATGTGCACAAATTGTCTGAAGGGTATAACCTTACCCTGGGAGGCATAAATATCCCACATAAAAAAGGATCCGTAGGACACTCGGACGGGGATGTTTTAATCCATGTGATTTGTGATGCCCTGTTAGGTGCAGCCAACTTAAGGGATATAGGTTATCACTTTCCTGATTCGGATCCAAAATACAAGGATATTGACAGTAAAAAGCTTCTCATTCAGGTGGTGAAATTAATCCAGGGGAAAGGGTATTCTATTGGCAATATTGATTCAACGGTTTGCCTGCAGGAACCTAAAATAAAATCCTTTATCCCTGATATGATCGAATGCCTGTCAGAAACTATGAATATGGAACAGGATGGCATTTCCATTAAAGCCACGACTACTGAAAAGATGGGATTTACTGGAAGGGAGGAAGGAATAGAAGCATATGCCGTTGTGTTAATTTATAAAAACTGATCAAGAATCAAATGAAACTCCTGTTGACCAATGACGGTTCCCATACCCTGATGGTTGAAGAACTGAATGAAACGTATCATTCCCGTCATGGTGCCGTACAAGAATCAAAACATGTATTTATCAAGAATGGATTCCGGTATATTCTGGGCAAGCATCCAGGAAAGCTAATTCGAATTTTTGAACTGGGTCTGGGAACGGGATTAAATGCGCTTCTAACAGCTTTAGAGTCACGGAAGTTATCTGTTCCGGTAGAATACACCAGTATTGAACCATATCCTATCCTGAAAGAAATTATCGAACAACTGAATTATCATAAAATAATAAACATTCCAACTGTAAAAGACTATTTTAATCGAATTCATTCTTTAAGTTGGGATAAATTCAACAACATACATTCCTTTTTCAGATTCCGAAAAGTTCATTCTACTATCCAGGAATTTATAGGCCAAGAAAAATATTTTCAGCTCGCATACTACGATGCATTTGCACCTAACAAGCAACCGGAGATTTGGCAAAGGGATATTTTACAAAAGGTTTTTAGTTATTTAGCGAAGGAGTCGGCTTTGGTAACCTATTGTGCACAGGGACAGGTTAAACGAGATCTTAAAGCATCAGGTTTTACGGTAGAAACATTGCAGGGCCCTCCAGGAAAGAAAGAAATGACCCGAGGGCTTAAAGATTAATCTTCAATTATAATATTGAATCTTAAATCAAATGGATCAAGCATCTTCTTAATGTCATTTACAAATTCAGGATCATTTATGGCGAAATTCAAAAAGTTATCCGTTCTTTCCTGAAGACTTCCCTGTGGAAATAATTTATCTTTCAGATTTTGAATTTGATTTAATGCGACTGCTTGTTTTTGCTCTTCTGATTTTATGATTCTTTTTCCAATATTTTCAAGGCTCTTCCTTACTTTAGCTTTTTCCGCCTGAACAAAACCTTCCAGACTCTGATCTACTACCCTTGATTTATTTCGAACAGATTCAAATAATTCTTCCATAATATTCAATTCGCTTTCAAGATCAATGCTATATTCCGTATGTTCTGCCATGTATTGATTTTTCAATTCACTAGCTGGTAGAAATATATCCTCCATCCGGATCATTAATTTCTGCATCTTCTTAAAAAGGCCTTTGTTAATGATCAGGGCAAAGTTTCTTGGCAACAGAATAGGGAATTGTATATCAAAATGATCAAACATGTCCTTTAGCTGCAGCCAATAAGCGATCTCAGCCGGACCTCCAACATAAGCAATATTGGGTAATATGATTTCCTGGTACAGAGGTCTTAATATTACATTTGGGCTGAATTTTTCAGGATTCAACTCAAGCTCCTTCAGAATTTCATTCTCTGTAAATTCAATATCAGTATCAAATACCTTATAGGTGCCTCCTTCTTTAATAATTCGCTTACGTAAATTTTCTGATAGATAAAAAAGATTTATTGCTCTGGGGTATACCTGTGTTTTATAACCTTCTTGTGCGAGCTCGGCGGAAGTAGATTCTACCAAATCATTCGCATGATGATCAAGCAGGTCATCCTTTAGGATATGCCTGATTTGTGATTTAAGAGATGCATCATCCGCATCCAGCACGACCAGACCATAATCTGCGAAAAGTTCATTTACATAAAACCTAACTGATTTGGCAAGAGTTTTATGTTCAAGATAAGCTTTATCGAAAATTTCGGATCTTTCCGGCAGGGTATCCAGAACATCTTTTAAGGATTCAGGGTCCATTCTGCCAACCGGACCTGTTTGCTCTGTTTCCCAGGTAAATTTTTTTCCAAACAAAGAGAATGACCGGATTTCATCAATATCATGATCTTCAGAGGCCATCCAATAAACCGGAACAAAATGATGATCCGGATACTCTTTATTTAGAACTTCACATGTGTTTACTACCGTCAGAATTTTATAGATGAAATATAATGGGCCGGTAAATATATTGAGCTGGTGACCTGTTGTAATCGTATAGGTATTTTTCTCTTTTAATCGTTTAATATTAGAAGCTGTTGTCTCACTTACACCGAAACCTGAATATTGTTGATTTAAGATATTATTCAATATCTCACGTTTTGCATTGTCAAACTTACGTTTTTCGATAATCGTTTTGAAAGATTTTATGTTGGGTGGCAGATCATAAAACGGCTTTAATGATGGATCCTGGTTGATATAGTCTATAAAAATGTTTGAAAAAGCATTTGTTTCCTTAATTTTTATTTTTTCACAGTGCATTTTATAAGGATTTAGAATGTTGAATCATTCACAGGATCTCCAATCAGGTCAAATGGAAGGGCATCTTTTATTTTGATATTTACAAAATCTCCCAGACGCAAATAATGTTTTGATGCATCGACAATTACTTCATTGTCAACTTCCGGTGAATCAAATTCTGTTCTTCCGATATAGTAGTTATTTTCTTTTCGGTCAATCAATACTCTTAGTGAATTACCAATCAGTGAATTATTAAAATCCTGGGATATTTCCTCCTGAAGCTCCATGACCAGGTCTGCGCGTTTCTTTTTTTCTTTGGCTGATACGGAGTCGTGGAGTTGATGCGAAGCGGTATCCTCTTCATGAGAATATGTAAAAACACCCATCCTTTCAAACTTCATTTTTTGAATGAAGTCAAGTAGTTTGTCAAATTCCCTGGGTGTTTCACCCGGATGCCCGACCATCATGGTTGTTCGGATCGCAATTCCAGGGACTTTATCTCTTATTTTTTGAATTAGCCTTTCGGAACTCTCCCTATCAATTCCTCGCTTCATCAATTTTAATATGTTTGAGGATGCATGCTGAAGAGGCATGTCGATGTAATTACAAATATTTTCCCTTTCCCTTATTACATCGAGTACCTCTTCAGGGAATCCAGAAGGAAAAGCATAATGTAACCTTATCCAGTCTATTCCATTAACATCGGATAAATGGCTTAACAGATCGGCCAGTTTTCTTGATTTATATATATCAAGCCCATAATATGTAGAATCCTGGGCAATTAATAAAAGTTCTTTAACTCCATTTTTTGCATGGTTTTCAGCTTCATGCACCAATTCCTCAATGGGTCTGGAAATATGTTTCCCTCTCATGAGCGGAATTGCGCAAAAAGCACAAGGCCTGTCACATCCTTCTGAAATTTTCATGTAGGCATAATGTTGGGCGGTTGTGATTAACCTTTCTCCCACCAATTCCTGTTTATAGTCAGCATTAAACCGTTTCAGCAAGGCTGGAAGTTCCCTTGTTCCAAAGAAAGCATCAACCTGCGGAATTTCTTTTTCCAGATCTGATTTATATCTTTCAGAGAGACATCCGGTAATAAAAAGTTTTGATATTTCACCATTTTCTTTAGCATCGGCAAATCTCAAAATAGTATCTATTGACTCCTGTTTTGCGTTGTCAATGAATCCACAGGTGTTTATCACAACCACATCCGGTTTCATTCCATGAGCTTCATGATATGCATCTATCTTATTGCCTTTTAACTGAGTTATCAGGATCTCTGAATCAACCAGATTTTTAGCACAACCCATGGTGATGACATTTACCTTTAGCTTACTATTTCCCTTTGTCTTCAAACTTAAAAATTGAATTAAGTGTAAAAATAAACAAAAGGGTCATCTGATTACCTTAATTTAGTTACATATATATGCATTGAGGTTTTTATTAAATATTTTTGACCCTTAATTTTAGTTGACAGTTATTTGAAATCCATTTATAAATTAACTTTCTTTTTCATATTTTGTTTGTATGCGCTTGCCGCATGCGATACAACTGATTGCATTACATTCAATACCAGGCTTGTAATAGTGGAATTTCTTGATTCAGCTACGGGAAACAGCAAAAGTCGGGAGTTTGATCTTATTGCTGCCCAGGAATCACAAGTGATCTTTTATAGTGATACTAGCTTGAGCACCTATTTATTACCAGTCAATACTGAACAAGAACAAACCCTTTATCTTTTTCTAAATCCTGATCAATCTATAGATACTCTGGAGCTGAGTTATGATAAGACGGTGCGGTTAATTTCAAAGGATTGTGGATATGATTTTGAATTCAAGAACGTTGGTATAATCCAAACGACTTTCGACAGTGCAGTATCATTGGAAAATGAACTTAGCAGGTTAAATGAAGAAAATATTAAAATATTCTTTTAGCATATTATTTGTTTTGATATGTGCCGTTTCTGTCTTGGCCCAGAAGGGAACAGTTATGCCATCTGCAGTAAGGATAGGCACTGACCTTGGTTTTATAGGTGTCAGTCTTTTTGATCCTGATAAAAAAGTGGTTGAAATAAATGCGGATGTTGATCTTTACAAGTTTTTCATAACAGCAGATTACGGAATGGCAAGTTGGGAATTTAGCAGGGAGAATTTCGCTTATGATAATAGTGGTTCATATTTCAAAGCTGGGATTGACTACAATCTTATAGCGAGGGATCCCGATTTAAATGTCATATACTTTGGTCTAAAATATGCCCATAGTTCATTTGATGAAAATTTTAATTATTCTAAGACAGATCCCTTTTTTTATGATTATGCTGAACAGATCAATAAACCTGGCATGAGCGCAAATTGGTATGAAGCAAATTTTGGCATGAAAATCCGGGTGTGGAAAGATCTGTATTTAGGATGGGCAGGTCGCATAAAATTTGCGAAGAAGGTTTCAGCAAATGACACTTCCTTCGATACTTATTATATTCCCGGATACGGTTTAGCGGATTCTGATAGCAGATGGGGTTTCAATTACCAGATATTTTATAGAATTCCATTCAGGGAAAAACCTCCATATAAGCCAAAGAAAGTTAAAGAAAAAGTGGAGAGCGACGAAGAAACCAGGCCCAGAGACAATCAGCAGAACGAATTTGATTTTAACTGATATTCTTTGAACATATTTACTGGATCAGTTGGAACTGAAAAGCGAATCAACAAATTCATATTTATTGAAAACCTGTAGGTCGTCGATCTTCTCGCCTATCCCGATGTATTTTACCGGGATTTTAAATTCATCAGAAATACCTATTACTACACCGCCTTTAGCAGTGCCATCCAGTTTCGTTATAGCAATTGAATTGACATCTGTCGCTTTTGTAAACTCTCTCGCCTGAATAAATGCATTTTGTCCCGTACTACCATCAAGAATTAGCAGAACTTCCTGAGGCGCTTCTTCTATGAATTTCTGAACAACACGTCTTATTTTAACCAATTCATTCATTAAGTTAACCTTTGTATGCAGGCGGCCTGCGGTATCAATGATAACCACATCGGCTTCTTTATCCACACCTTCTTTTACAGCCTCGAAAGCTACAGCTCCGGGATCTGTATTCATACCATGTGAAACAACCTCAACACCTACTCTTTCACCCCATTGTATCAATTGGTCGACAGCAGCAGCACGGAATGTGTCAGCTGCTCCCAGTATCACTTTCTTGCCTTCCTTCTTATATTGAGCAGCTAGTTTTCCAATGGTAGTAGTTTTACCGACACCATTAACCCCAACAACCAGAATTACATAGGGTTTGGTGCCTTTTGGGATCTCAAAATCTGTTACATCTTCTGTCTTATTTTCAGATAGAAGCGAAGCTATTTCTTCCTTTAATATCTTATTGAGTTCATCTACATTTAAATACTTATCCCTTGCCACCCTTTCTTCGATACGGTTAATAATTTTTATGGTCGTATCAACACCTACATCAGATGTTATCAGAATTTCCTCCAGTTCATCGAGAACCTCGTCATCAACTTTTGATTTTCCGGCTACTGCTTTTCCTATTTTCTGAAAAAAGTTGCTTTTCGTTTTTTCAAGTCCTTTATCAAGGGATTCCTTTTTGTCTTTAGATAGAAATTTGAACAGGGCCATAGGATAGAATTTAACTTGAAAAATAATAAAAAAGTCCCACATAGCGGGACTTTAAACAAATGATATTTAATATTTTCAATTATTTGGAAGAAAGCACTTCCTTTACCATATCAACTGGTACCATTTCTTCTTTAAAAGAGTAAGCCCCTGTCTTTGGAGATTTGACGGTCTTTATAATTTTAGCATATTCTTTACCCTTTTTAAGGGTAGCAACTACTTTCTTTGCCATAATTATTTAATTTCTTTGTGAACAGTATATTTCTTAAGGATCGGATTATATTTTTTTAACTCCAGCCTTTCTGGTGTATTTTTCCTGTTTTTCGTAGTTATATATCTTGATGTACCAGGCTGGCCAGAATTTTTATGTTCTGTACATTCTAAAATTACCTGAACTCTGTTACCTTTTTTAGCCATTGTTAAATAATTTATTTCATCACAAGAGTACCCTTCTCAGCTGCTTTTTTTAATACAACAGATAAGCCATTTTTATTTATTGTTCTGAGGGTGGAGACAGATACTTTTAAAGTAATCCACCTGTCCTCCTCAGCTAAATAAAAGCGTTTCTTTTGCAAATTCGGATAGAATTTACGCTTTGTCTTAATATTAGAGTGTGAAACATTGTTTCCAACCCTTGGCCGTTTTCCTGATACCTGACAAACTTTTGACATCTTTCTGTAGATTGCTTTTAAATTGGTCTGCAAAGGTGGGGCTTTTTTTGTAAAAATCAAAACAATTAAAAATATAAATATGATATCTTAAATTATTGAAAATGTTTGATTCTAAGCCATTTTCTTATGTTTAAAAGCTGAAATCCTACTAATGATTTTCTTAATTTTACTATATTCTCAATTTAGATTTATATTTATCATACAAAAGCATTGACAATGGAAGCAAATCTTAAATCGAGCAGAGAAGGGATCCATCTCGAAAATGAATATGGTGCCCATAATTATCATCCGATTCCCGTGGTCATTTCCAGAGGAGAAGGTGTATTTGTTTGGGATGTTGAAGGAAATCGATATTATGATTTTTTATCTTCCTACAGTGCTGTAAATCAGGGACATTGTCATCCGAAGATCGTCGATACACTTATAAACCAGGCGAAGATACTTACACTTACTTCACGGGCATTCTATAATGATGTACTTGGAATTTATGAGAAGTATGTCACTGAATATTTTGGTTTCGACAAGGTATTGCCTATGAACACCGGAGCTGAGGCAGTTGAGACAGCCATAAAGATTTGCAGAAAGTGGGCCTATGAACGGAAAGGGATTAAGGAAGATCAGGCAAGTATTATAGTATGTGACAATAATTTTCATGGCAGGACAACGACCATCATTTCTTTTTCAAATGATCCTGAAGCCCATAATCAGTTCGGCCCATATACTCCGGGTTTTAAACGGATCCCATACAATAGTCTGGAATCGCTTCAGGAAGTGATTGAAGATGGATCTGTGGCGGGATTTCTCGTGGAACCCATTCAGGGTGAAGCAGGAGTGATCGTTCCCTCTGATGAATATATTAGCGGTGCATACAAGTTATGTAAAGCCAATAACGTTTTGTTTATTGCTGACGAAATTCAAACCGGACTGGCCAGAACCGGTAGTTTGCTGGCTATGTGCGGAGATTGTACCTGCCAGGGAGATTGCGAGCGGCAGGAAACCTATCTCAAACCGGATATTCTAATCCTGGGTAAGGCCCTGTCCGGGGGGATGTATCCAGTATCAGCTGTACTTGCTGATAAAGAAATAATGGATGTTATAAGACCTGGTCAGCATGGCTCTACCTATGGAGGGAATCCACTTGGGAGCATGGTGGCTATAGAATCACTTAAAATTCTCAGAAAAGAAAAACTGTCTCAAAATGCTAGAAAATTGGGGGATATTTTTAGAGAGAGAATGAATTCACTTGTGGGGAAAAGTGATATTGTAAAATTAGTTCGTGGTCGCGGGCTATTAAATGCAATTGAGATAAATGATTCTCCTGAAAGCGAAACCGCCTGGGATATATGCCTCAAACTTAAAGATAATGGTTTGCTCGCAAAACCAACGCACGGCAATATCATACGGTTTGCCCCTCCTCTTGTTATGACTGAAGCGCAATTATATGAATGCTGTGATATAATTGAAACTACGATTTTAACTTATTAAATTGTTGAAATATTTTTTATTAGCTTTCGTTGAGTAAATTGATATGAAGAGGTTTTTGTCGTATTTTTTTTGGTTATTTCTATCGTTCGGAACAAACTTCCTTTTTGCCCAGGAGGGACAGACCGATGTACAACCAATAGAATTCATTATTGAGCGATCTCAGCCGCTTACTATTGACTTAGAGGAAGAAGAAGAGGAGGAGGCGCCTAAAAAGAAGAAAAAACCCAAAAAAAATGTATACTACGGTATTAAAACTAAAAAAGGTTATACCCGCGTAGGGTATGGGGATAACACAACCGTAGAGATTTTTCATTATCTTAAGGAATGGAATGAACCGGACAGTTTTATCCCGGATATTTACTGGTTTGATTTTAGAAGGAAAAAAGTTCGAAATACTGGTACAATTGATAAAAAATATGGCAGGATCTTGCATGGTCCTTATACAAAAATCCGTGGTGGTCAATTGATAGAGGAAGGGATTTATTATATTGGCACAAAGCATGGAAGATGGGTAAGACTGGACAAAAATGATGTGCTTGTTGATAAGAATAAGTATTATAAAGGGTGGCCAAAGGAATCATTGGTTAAGTTTTATGATGATGATCGTAAGAAACTTAAGGAGGTAATTCCAGTCGTATATGGTGAGGTTGAAGGGGATTATTATTTTTTTCATGAGAATGGAGAGGTAGCCGTAAAGGGGCAGTTCAAATTTGGGGAGAAAATTGGGCGCTGGACTGAGTATTTTGATATAAAACTGCGCGCCAAGAAACAGATACAATACAAAAACGATCCGTATGAGGAACGATTTAATCCCTATGTGTACCGGGAATGGAATAGAAGAGGGCAACTACTATATCAAAACAACAAGAAAACGGATAACTAAATCAGATCAATTTAGGATACCAGATATTAAAGATCAATTAATTCCATCTCAAATACCTTTTCTATATTACGTTTTATTTTTTCTACTACTGACGAAATCTCAATATTCCTATTTAATTCTTTCGATAAAGATGTTACCGCTTTATCATCGATTCCGCAGGGGACAATGTAATTAAAGAAATTAAGATCGGTATTTACATTCAAAGCGAAACCATGCATAGTTACCCAACGGCTGGTTTTTACACCTATAGCACATATTTTCCTTGCCTTTGCTTTTTGATCGACATCCAGCCATACCCCTGTTAACCCGGGTATTCGTCCGCCCTGGATTCCAAATTCCAGTAATGTTAGAATAATTGCTTCTTCGAGAAAGCGGAGGTATTTGTGTATATCGGTTGTAAAATTATCCAGATCAATTATTGGATACCCAACAATCTGGCCGGGCCCATGATAAGTAATATCACCCCCTCTGTTTATTTGATAAAAGGATGCCCCTCTTTTTTTCAATCCATCTTCATTTATCAACAGGTTTTTGGGATCACCGCTTTTGCCCAAAGTATAGACGTGTGGATGCTGACAGAAAAGGAGGTAATTTGGTGTCAGGGATCTATCATTATATGGCCTCTCCCGGTTCTGGAGTTTTTCCTGAATTATTTTATCAAATATTTTCTCCTGATAGTCCCAAGCTTCTTTATAATCCAGTAGCCCTAAATTTTGAAAATAGACTTTATTGTTTTTTTTATATTTCAAGTTAGCCTTTCGTGATATAGGTTTCCAATAATTTCAAATTATTTTCAGGTACCAAGTTAAATTGACATAATTCCGCTGGAATAAGAATTACATCTCCGAGTGAAATTCCGATCTTTGTGTGGTCGTAATTAATAAAACCACTTCCTTCCAGGCAGATGTAGATTACGAAGGAATCTAGATCCGATATATTTCTTTCCAATTCAGATTTTAATAGTAGCTTATTTGTAGTAAAATATTGAGATTTCACAATTTCAAAAGGTGTATCGGATTGATCTTTATATGATGTTTTATACTCTTTATAAAAATCATAATCCATGGCATCAAGTGCTTCTTCAAGGTGCAACTCTCTCTTGTTGCCCATTTGGTCTTTTCGATCAAAATCGTAAATTCTATAGGTTAAATCTGAAGACTGTTGTATTTCAGTAAGCAATATCCCTTTTCCGATAGTATGGATCCTTCCGGGAGGTATGAAAAATACATCATCAGCATATACTTTCTCAATATTTAATATATCCAATAATGTTCCCTCATTGAAATTCTTAAGATAAGAATCCTTATCCATTTGCCTTTTGAAACCAGTATATAATGTAGCGCCTTCATCAGCCTGAATAATATACCACATTTCAGTTTTACCAAATGATTGGTGCTGTTTTTGTGCCAATTTATCATCCGGATGAACTTGAATTGAAAGGTCTTCGTTCGCTTCAATAAATTTAATCAATAAAGGAAAATCACCCTTAAATTTTGTATTTACCTGATATCCCAGTATTCGCTCCTTATAAGTATCAACAATTTGATTCAAATTGCGCCCAGCCAAAGATCCATTCTTCACTATTGATTCATTGTTTTGATAACCAGAAACCTCCCAAGATTCGCCACAATTTTTTAGAGGTGTGAAATCTTTTTTCAAGATACTTCTTATCTTTTCACCACCCCAAATCTTATCTTTAAAAATGGGATGGAACTTTAATGGATATAACATATAGACGAAATTTAGTACAATTGAACAAAAATAAGGAAATAGGAAGAAAGGGTGAGTCACTTGCAGCTGAATATTTGATAAACAAGGGATTTAACATCTTAGAAAGGAACTACAGATATGGGCGTCTTGAAATTGATATTATTGGTAAAATTGAAAATACAATCGTTTTTATTGAAGTAAAAACAAGACAATCAAATAGGTTTGGCTATCCCGAAGAGGCGGTGGATAATAGAAAAACCGATCATATACTTTCCTGTGCTGACCATTATATTTATCAAAACCAATGGAGGGGAGACATACGGTTTGATATTATTTCAATCTTCCTGAAACCTGAAATTTCAATTGAACACATCGAAGATGCATTCTATTGAAAATCCAGTTATATAATTTATACCGGTACGGAAAAGAAGAAGATAAGCCATGTAATGATCAATACCGGCACCAATATAGGAATCGAATACTTCACTATGTAACCAAAAAAGGAAGGCATGTCAATACCAATTTGTTCAGCGATCGATTTGACCATGAAGTTAGGACCATTTCCAATGTAAGAAAAGGCGCCAAAGAATACAGCCCCAATTGAAATAGCTTTAAGATCAATAACTGAATTATAGAAAACACCCCCCTCGGCATATTTTATTACATCGGCCACTAAACCAATATCAGCACCTCTTGCTGACATTCCTGCAGCAAGAAAATTAAGATAGGTTGGTGCATTATCCAGGAATCCGGATAAAGTTCCAGTTCCCCAGTAAAGTACATTGTGCGTAATCAGGGCCTGGCCTGCATCAGATCGGGCAAAGATACTGACCAGTTCGAGTGCAGGCATCATGGTTCCAAATATCCCAATGAATAGGAAAGCCACCTCCCTGATGGGCTCAATGCTGAATTCATTTTCAGCAAGAATCTTTTTGTCAGCCAGTCGGAATGAAAGAAATGCAGCTGTTAGCATTAGTATTTCTCGTATAAATGAAATTTTCTGACCATGATAATTTATACCTGGCACCCAATCGAAAACATTTGGATCAATGAAGACAGCCATAACTACAATCCCTAACCATAGAAAATTCTTTGATCCTATTAAAGATATTTTATTGGAAAAACTATCCTGAGCACCATTGTTATGACCTTTTCTATTTCGCATATCAACAATGTAAAACATCAATGCTAATATAAGAACACCGACCACCCAGGGAAGGAAGTTATGAGTCAAGGTCCAGAAAAAAGGAATACCCTTAAGAAATCCTAGAAAGAGTGGCGGGTCCCCTATGGGAGTTAGTGAACCGCCAACATTACTGACAATAAATATAAAGAATACAATATGATAGGCCTTGATACGCCCTTTATTTAAGCGAATAAAGGGTCTGATTAAAAGCATAGATGCCCCGGTAGTCCCTATGACATTTGCAATAACAGCCCCGATGAGAAGTATGATCACATTTGCAAGAGGTGTGGCTTTTTTATCCACATTAATCATAATAGCGCCTGAGGCAAAAAATAATCCGGTCAACAGGGAAATGAATTGAACATATTCCGCCATCGCATGAATGGGCTGATGGGAATTATGAAGGGCAAAGAGATAATAAGCTATTACTATAATAGCCAAAAAAACGGCAATCTTGGGATAATTTTTATGCCAGAAATGTTCGTAAAACAAAGGTCCGGTTGCAATCATTAACAAAAGCAGGATAAAAGGGATTACTGACCATCCGGCAGGCTGTGAATGATCTGTTTCGCTTGTACTTACATGTTCAGTATCCACTTCGTCTGAGGAAGGATCACTGCTAATCGAAAGTGTTTTTTCTTCCATGGAAGATCTTCTTTCAGCTTCAGCATATGAAACATTTGTTATTATAAATGTGGAAAGTAGTACAGAGAGGAATAAGAAGTATTTTATTGATTTCATTTACGGACAATAATTATTTCAACAATCTATCACTAAATTAATTCAAGAGTAAAACAACCTTATAAAAAATAATGTTTGATACGATCATTTAGAAAGTATTGCAACAATAGACTAAAAAATTCAAATATAAAAATCCTTACTTTACATAATTTCTAGGATTGAATATTATTATGCAGGGTGCCACCGATAGAATCTATTATAGCCCCTGTCGCGGATCTTAGTATATTTTCTTGTCCAAGGTATCTTAGGACCCCAAGAAATGCAAAGATCAGGGCCTCCTTATAATCAACTATCTCATTTGAAGGTATTATGTAATTTATATTTATACCATCCTTTCTCAGGCATTCCATTAAAAATTGATTGTGCGCTCCTCCCCCCGTTACCAAAACTTTTATCTCACGGTCGGGCTTATGAATTTTTTGAAATTCAGTTCTTATTGCCTTATTTATTTGGCAAGAAATATGTTTGGTACAGGTGTGAAGAAGGTCTTTGACCTGATAAGTTGAATTATTCAAATCGTTTATGATATTTTTGTTTACCCATTCCAAACCAAGTGATTTTGGCGGATGCAGGTCATAATAAGGTAGAGTGTTAAAGTCCTGGTATATTTTATCGATTAATTCTCCTTTTCTGGCATTATCCCCATTTGGATCAAATTGATGACCAATTTTCCTTGAGAGGTAATTAAGAAGTAAGTTGGCTGGCCCGGTATCAAATGCAATTCTCTTACCGTCATGAGCTGTATATGAAATATTTGCAAACCCTCCGATATTCAAGCAAACATCAAATTCAGAAAATAGGTATTGATCCCCAATCGGGACCAGGGGAGCGCCTTGCCCCCCGTTTAATACATCCATAGCCCGAAAGTCGTTTATAGTAAGAATTCCTGTTTTATGTAATATGGTTTGACCATCTCCTATTTGTTTTGTCATTCCTTTTTCAGGTTGATGAAATACCGTATGACCATGTGAAGCGATCAGGTCTATTGGCATATCAAGATCTTTTAAAAAATCTGAAATTCTCGCGCCGATAAACACTCCCAGGTTAAGGTCTAAGAACACCAATTCTTCTGCGGAAGCGTATATACAGTCCAGCAGCCCTTTTCGTATTTTATCAGGATAATCAATGGAAGCTGTTTTAGTTATTTTGTATTGCCAATTTTTATTTTGTGAAAACGTGGCGGCTACTATATCAAGACCATCAACAGAGGTGCCTGACATAACACCAATTGCATTCCAGGTATTCTTTTGAGATTTAATTTGATAGTTTTGCATATCAACAATCTTAGAAATTTTGATTTTAGTAATAGATTCAGGAAATACGTATTCGAAATTAGGGCAATTTAATAATGGAAAGTTAAATAAAATCTATCAAAATGAATCTATTGCTGAAATTATACATACCATAAATAGACTGAAACCTGATAAAGTAGTAATTGGGTCCGTAAATTTTTCAACTGAAAAATTGCAGAAAGGAATAACCGACATTCCAATTTTTTCAATTGATGCAGAAACCCCCATCCCATTTAAACTGAGTTATAAGACTCCTGAAACACTTGGCATTGACCGTAAAGCTGTAATTGCCTATGCATGGGAGCAATATCCAAACAAAAATATTCTGGTGATTGATGCAGGAACTTGTATTACATATGATTTTATCCGGGAGGATGGGACATATCTTGGTGGTGGAATATCCCCAGGGATGGAAATAAAATTTAAATCCCTGCATGCATATACAGCCAACCTGCCGGAAATATCATTTGAAGAAGAAGCACCCTTCATAGGGGAAAGCACCAAAAATTCTATTTTAAGTGGTGTTGTAAATGGGACAATTGCTGAAATTAAAGGTATTATTGAGCGATACGAGGAAAAATTTAATAATTTAACAATTTTTATGAGTGGAGGATCCGCGATTTTTTTTGAATCTAAAATAAAACACAGCATCTTTGCAATCCCAAATATGGTTCTCTTGGGACTTTTAAGTATTTATGAGTATAATAACCGGACGCGTAAGGTATAGTTTGATAGTGGGAGTTATGTTGCTTACCAGCAACATTCTTTATGCCCAGTCTTCACAATCCCCTTATTCAGCCTTAGGGATTGGTGAGATTATTCAACCCTATTTAGTATCCAACGTGAGCATGGGTGGAATATCTCTTGGATACCCGAATACCAGGCATTTTAATTTAATGAATCCAGCTTTGCTTGGAGTAAAAGAGTCCTTCACTACTTTTGAAGCTGGATATACCGGAGAAACTCGCTCTATTACACAAAATGAATTAACCCAGCGTAATGGATCAGGTAATTTAATGTATCTGGCATTTGCATTCCCAATAAAAAGAGGCAGATGGATGAGTGGATTTGGCTTGGTACCTTACAGTTATGCCAATTATAATATTATTACTACTGGCAAAATAAATGGGAAAGAGGATGAGGAAGCTGTTTATAACTTTAAGGGAGATGGTGGATTGAACAATCTGTTTTGGTCTCATGGTATCCGAGTATTAAATAGTCTTTCTATTGGTTTTAAAATTTCATATCTGTTTGGCAGCTTTAATAATGAAACGACAATTGAGTTAGACCAGAATTATTCCTACAACTCTGCACTGGTGGAAAGTATAAGGGTCAGGGATTTTAATATTGGATTCGGGGCAGCATATCGATTGAAAACCGGTGAAGCATCAGCCATTTACCTGGGAGGTATTTATGAGCTACAAGCAGACCTCAATACCACTGTGTATGAACTTCTGGACAGGCAGCAAAAAGGTACCGGAATAACCCTAACTTCTGACACAATAATTGATAATTTGAAAACAACAATTGCTCTTCCACAGAAATATGGATTAGGTTTATCTTTTGTGAAAGGTATTCAGTGGATTGTGAGCGCTGATTTTGTGGTTCAGGAATGGACAAAATATAAAGATTACAGTGGCGAATCTACCTTATTATCAGATAGTTACAGGGCAAGTTTAGGGTTTGAACTAACCCCGGATGCGAATTCTGTGAGCAGCTACATGAAAAGGATTATTTACCGTACTGGATTGTATTATGAGAGGACTCCATATGTGGTCAATAATGATCAGATTTATGATTTTGGTATAAATTTTGGTGTATCTTTACCTGTAGGTCAGGCTTCTTTAGTAAATTTAGCTTTGCAATATGGTCAGAGAGATGGAAGTCTAACTACAGCAATCTCGGAAAATTATATACGATTTTCACTGGGATTAACCGTTAATGATGTTTGGTTTTATAGGAGGAAAATTGATTAAAATATATGTCATGAAATCTACGTTTTTTACACTTGCAATTATTCTTGTTGGATTTAGCTATGTTTTCGCACAAACACCAGGCTGGAATTGGCCGGAGGACAGGCAAACTGCAGAAGAAAAGAATGTCATATACACGGATATGATGAAGCTGGGAAATTATAAACATGCAGTGCCACCTTTATCCTGGTTGTTAATCAACGCACCGGATTTAAATGAATCCATTTATATAAATGGTGCGAAAATATATGAGAATTTGGTGGAATCTGAGAAGGATGAAAGTAAAAAGAAAGTGTATCAGGATTCGACAATTTTAATGTATGATCTCAGAATTCAATATTTTAATGATGAAGCCGCTGTATTAAACCGGAAAGCGTTTACCGCATACAAATTTTATAAAGATGATAAGGAAAAGTATCAGGATCTGTTTGAGTTATATCAAAGGACATTTGAACTCAATAAAAATAAGGTTTGGGATCAGAACTTATTATCATACATGGACATTGTCAGACGATATAAACTAACGGGGGGTAGCATTACTGATGAGCAGGTGCTTGAAATATATGACGAAATCGGTGAGATTATCCAATTTAAGATTGATCAGGGAAAAAATGTTGACCGACTTGAAATTATAAATGACAATGTTGATAAATTGCTTGCAGCAACTGTTAAAGTTGACTGCGATTTTATCCAGAATACACTTGGCCCTAAACTTAAAGCGGATCCGAATGATTTAAAACTGGCTAAAAACATATTCAAATTATCTATGGCTGGTAAATGCCTTGATTCGCCCATTTTCATTGAAGCGGTTAAGGTTATGTTCGAACAAGAACCTAATTTTGGATTAGCTAAACTAATTGGTGACAGATCTTACGCAAGCGGAGATTTTGAATTAGCTCTGCAATATTACGGTGAAGCTGTGAAATTGACGGAAGATAATATCAAAATTGCTGATATATACTTTAAGGAGGCTGATATAAAGAGCAGGCAAGGCAAAAAATCTGCCGCCAGGGATTTCGCTAAAATGGCATTAACTGCTGACCCTTCCCTGAAAAAAGCATGGACTTTGATAGGTAATTTGTATTATACAAGTTATAGTGATTGCAAAAAAGGACAAAACATAGTTGAAGATAGAGCCGTTTATTTTGCTGCATATGAAATGTATAGGAAAGCAGGCGATCAGGATGCCATGCGTAGTGCCAAGGCTCAGTTCCCTTTAATGGAAGAAATTTTCACTTATAATATGGAAGTCGGACAACCAGTAAAGGTGGGATGTTGGATCAATGAAGTCGTTACCATTCAGAGAAGAGACTAATCAATTGAAATTTTAAATAAATAGCGGTCAATTTTAGCTAATTGACCGTTTTTCATTTATGGAATACAGGCTCTTATATTTACTTTCTTTTGTTTTCATATGGATGGGATGTAATGAAGTTCATGAGGAGAGCGAAATGCTTATCTATGAAGGCCCAATTCTTGAGCTGACCAATGCCACCACATATTATAGCGATTCATCAGTGGTTAGAATAAAACTACAGGCCCCCAAACAATTGGAATTTGAAAACAAGGACCGGGAATTTCCTGAAGGTATTTATATTGAATTTTATGGTCCTGATGGTACTATCTCTACAAACTTAAAAGCCAATTATTGTTATTATTATGCAAAAGAGGACAAATATCGGGCCTTAGGGAACGTAGTTGTGAAGGACGTTGCAAAAGGTGAACGTGTCGACACAGAAGAGCTTTTCTGGGTTCCAGAGGATGAAATTGTATATACAAATAAATTTGTAAGAATAGAAACCGAGGGAGAAATAATTATGGGTGAAGGGTTGGAAGCAAAGCAGGATTTCTCCTGGTGGACTTTAGAGGAGATGAGAGGGACCATATATTTAGATGAATAAGGGACTCAATACTATATTATTTTCACTTATAATTATTGGCATTATAATTGGCTCCCATCAAACTATAACCGTTGGATTTCAGGAATCTTATTGGATTTTTATGCTTACCTTCGCAATATATCTTGTTTTTGCTTATTATAGGGGAAAGAACAAAAAGTAATTATTCAATGTAGAATGGATAATTCCATAATTTTAATTCTTGTTTCATTAATATTTTCGAGTTTTTTCTCCGGGATTGAAATAGCCTTTATTTCATCTGACCGGTTGCATATAGAGCTTGAAAAAGAACGTGGATCCATCTCAGGTAAAATTCTTTCCAGATTTACAAAAAATCAAGCTCATTTTATAGGAACTACCTTAATAGGTAATACACTATCCCTTGTTGTATACGGGATATTTATGGCAAATTTGATTGAACCAATCTTATCAGATATATTGCCTGGTTATCTGAAAAGTCAATCTGTAATATTAATAATACAAACTATTCTGGCTACATTAATTGTGCTTCTAACAGCCGAATTCTTGCCAAAAATAATTTTCAGAATAAATCCAAACTTCTTTTTAAGCGTATTTGCGATTCCTTTGCTTGTCATCTATTTCATTTTATATCCAGTTGTATATGGTATTGTAGGATTATCAAAATATATAATCATTAAGGTCTTGCATCTTGAGTTTAAAGAAGACGAACCTGTATTTAGCCTTACAGATCTCAATGAGTTCATTCAAAGTAAATTCGTTGAAGACAAGGTGGAAGGAAAATTTGATATTGATACAAAGATTTTTAATAATGCTCTCGAATTCAAAACGGTTAAGGTAAGAGAGTGCATAATTCCTCGTACAGAAATTGTAGCCGTTGAATTGCACAGCGATATTGAAGCTCTTAGAAATGAGTTTGTTGAGAGTGGATTATCTAAGATACTTGTATATAAGGAATCCATTGACGATATAATTGGATATTGTCATTCTCTGGAATTATTTAAAAAACCTAAAAATCTTGAAAGCATTTTATCACCTGTAATAATCGTTCCTGAGACACTTTTGGCTAATGAACTGCTTGTACAGTTTATAACAGAAAGGAAATCATTGGCGCTGGTTGTAGATGAGTTTGGGGGTACTTCCGGAATTGTGACAATAGAGGATATCATAGAAGAGATATTTGGTGAAATCGAAGATGAACATGATGAACAGGATCTTGTTGAACATAAATTGGATGACGACAGTTATCTTTTCAGTGCCAGACATGAGATAGATTATCTTAATGAAAAGTATAATTGGAATTTGCCTTTAGGCGATTATGATACTATAGGCGGATTGATTTTATCCATTACGGAAGATATTCCTTCACTAAATCAGGATATTGTTATTGAACCCTTCAAATTCCACATAGTTTCAATAGAAGAAAACAGGATTAACCTCGTAAAAATGTCTTTGTTACAGGAGAAGGATAAGTAGTCAACGCATAATGCCTACCTTCAAATTTTGAGTTTACTATTAATGTATATATTTTTGCGCCACTTAATATACATAGAATGGCACTAATTAGTAAAATAAGAGAAAAAACTGGATTGGCAGTAGGGATAATTGCATTTGGATTAATTCTATTCCTCGTGGGCGGAGATATTCTTGGACCAAATTCAGTAATACTGGGTAAAAATAGGGCAGAAGTAGGAACAATTGCAGGCCAGAAGATAGATTATGAAGAATATATTCAGCAGATTGAAGAGTTGAAATATAATTATACTTTGAATTTTGGTCGAAATCCCTCTGAAAATGAGATGATTGCCATCAGGCAACAGGCTTGGGATTTTCTGATTGTAAAAAAAGCTTTTCAGAAGGAGTTCGATGAACTTGGATTATCTGTTACTGAAGAGGAACTCGTTGATATGGTTCAGGGAAAAAACATTCATCCTGATCTGATACAGGCATTTACCAATCCACAAACTGGGGAGTTTGACAGGGAACAAATCGTAATTTACTTACAACAGATTAATCAAATGCCTCCCCAGCAACAAGCCGGATGGTATATGTTTGAGAGCAATCTTGAACCATCAAGACTTCGATTAAAATATGATAATTTACTCATAAAAACGGATTACGTCACCGAGGTTGAAGGACAGCAGCAGTATCAGCAGGAAAATGGAGTAGCTGAGATAAAATATCTTTATATTCCATACTATTCCTTAAGCGATACAACAGTGAGTGTTTCCGACAGTGATCTTGAGAAATACCTTTCTGAGCATCAGATAAGTTACCAAAGTGAAGATACCCGATCTATCATATACGTTAATTTCCCAATTATTCCTTCTTCTGATGATTCTTTATTCTTCATGGACGAGATGGATAAATTAGCACAGGAATTTGCTGTAATTGATGATGATTCCATTTACGCCAGGATAAATACTGACGGGGATTCGCCTTTTGGATCTTACACCATCGGACAACTTCCGTCAAGAGTAAGAAATGATCTGGATAATTTATCGGCGGGTTATGTTGTAGGCCCTTATCTTCAAACAGGAAATTATATAGTCAACAAGGTTACTGAAGTTCTTAAAGACACCTTATTCTATGCCAGGGCAAGTCATATCCTTATTAAGCCTGATACGGAAAGTGCTGCAGATAAAAGCAGGGCAAGACAGGAAGCACAAGGATTGTTAAATCAGATCAGGAATGGAGCCAATTTTGCACTGATAGCACGGGATAACAGTGATGATCCCAGTAGTTCAGCGGGTGGAGATCTTGGATGGTTTGATGAAAGTAGAATGGTTAAACCATTTGCCGATGCCGTATTCTCCAGGACAAGTGGAGGTCTGGTCCCCAGAGTAATAGAGACTGAATTTGGTTATCATATAATTAATGTGACCGGAAAGAAAACAAACAAAATATTTAAGGTAGCAACTATTGAAAGGGAAATAAGTGCCAGCGATATAACACGGGATGAAGCATTTAGAAAGGCTGATTATTTTGCAAGCCTTACAGCAAATCGTGAAGAGTTTGATCGAAATGCAGCCTCAGACTCATTAACCATAAATGAAGCAGAAGATTTGAAAAAAGACGATAGAAGAATAAGTGGGTTAGGAGACGCTCGGGAGATAATACGATGGGCTTTTTTAGATGCATCAATTGATCAGGCATCAACTGTTTTTGAATTGGATGACCAATATATTATTGCTGTATTAACTGGCCAAACTGAAGAAGGTCCCGCCGGACTTGAAGATGTAAGGGTGCAATTGACGCCGAAAGTTAAAAATGAACTAAAGGCAGAGTATATCATTCAGAAATTGAATGAGTTTGATGGAACGCTTGATGAAATTGCTGAGAAATATGGAAGCGATGCCAGGGTATTTGAATCCTTTGATATTAAGTTATCTTCAAACTCTGTTCCCAATATTGGGTTTGCTCCCATAGCCGTAGGGACGATATTTTCTCTGAAAGAAGGAGAAACTTCAAAACCGATTACTGAGAATGACGGTGTGGTTATCATTCAATTAAATTCATTAGTTGAGTCTCCTGAAATTGCAGATTATACAAGTTATAAAAATCAATTATTGCAAAGACGGTCAAGCAGAACTTCATATCTGACATCTGAAGCACTTAAGGAATATTCTGACATTGTAGATGATAGGTACCGATTTTTCTAAAATCGGAGCTTATCCTAATATAAAGTAATTTCAAAATGGTGTTTCGCATTCCATCGAACACACTGATACTGGAATCAATACATTCCATGGAATGTATTAAAAATCAGAAAGCTTTCAGTCTACGTAGTTAAATAATAAAATGAAAGATCAATCCAATTTTGATAATTTCAAGCAACAACTCTTAGATCATTATAATTTCCCAACTATATATTTATTTAAATTTATTGTACCTTCCAATAAGTCGGAGGATTTCAAAAATCTATTTTCTGACATCCAGTTTGAAGCCAAACATTCGAAAACAGGAAAGTATATCAGTTTTTCCAAAAAGCATAGAGTTAACACCAGTGACGAGATCATAGAAATATACAAGAAAGCTTATACAATAGATGGGATCATCTCCCTATGATATCATGATTTTTATTCATTTCATTTTATGTATCAGCTAAAAATGATATATTTTTAAATTAATTCTATGTACAAGTATTTTGCATATATCATTTTTTGCTTCATAATTGGTTGCATGCCTTCTCAACCTGATAAAAAAAAGAATGAATTCTCAGAAGATACCATTGTTTCAAAAACATCAGGGCAGATTCCAATTGAAGATTTTGATATACTAATGCAGGAAAGTGAAGATCCTGGAAGGGTTACATGGCAAAATCCTGAAATGGTTATCTCTAAAATGGGCAATATAGATAATCTGGTAGTAGCAGATATTGGAACTGGTACGGGTTATTTTGCAATACGGATTGTTAAGAAAGGTGGATCTGTTATAGGCATAGACATTGATCAGAAATCTATTGACTATATTGAGGAAAGAAAATCAGAATTATCTCCTGAAATAGCCAATCGCTTGACTACTCGATTATCCTACCCGGATGATCCCAGACTGACTGTTAACGAAGCAGATTGGGTAATAATTATAAACACATATTATATTATTGACAACAGGATAAACTACCTGAAAAAAGTTAAAAACGGTTTGAGGAGGAATGGTAAGATCATGATTGTTGATTATAAAGTCGGGGATATGCCTGTTGGCCCAGATGATGTTATAAAAGTACCCATAACCAAAGCTATAACCGAGGTAAAGTCAGCTGGATTAAGAATCCTTGAAATCGATAATAGCAGTCTGCAATACCAGTACATCATTGTTGCTCAACGATAAGATCATATGCGTATTAGCCATTTCTTAGTATTCATTTTAGTATTGTATATTCCTGGCAGAATATCATATGCCCAGGTTGACTCAATTGAGTTTCCGGAATTGACTGAAAGAGCTCAGATTAGTCTGATTACCGGAGAACCTGGCCGGGAACTAGCTGCTAAGTTCGGTCATAGCGCAATACGTGTATACGATCCTGAAAATGGCATTGATCTGGTATATAATTATGGCACCTATGATTTTAATGCCCCTGGATTCTATCAAAAATTTTTAATGGGTAAATTGAATTATTCTTTATCTGTTTATGAATTTAAACGGATGGCGTATGCTTATAAGTACTATAATCAATCTTTGTATGAACAAGTTCTAAATCTTAATTATGATGAAAAAGTAGAAGTATATAATATTATTAACATTAACTACCAGCCTGAAAACAGATATTATCTATATGATTTTTTCTTGGATAATTGCTCTTCCAGAATAAGGGATGTACTTGAAAATGTACTTGGAGACAAATTGTATTTTGATGATCAACATATAAAAAAACATAAAACCTTCAGGCAACTGTTGGATGAGTTTTTATATAGTGCAAAATGGGGGGATTTTGGAATAGATCTTATTATTGGCCGGCCTGCTGATGTCATCGCGTCCTCTAGAGAATATATGTTCTTACCCTATAAACTATTCGATGCTTTTGAATATGCTCAGATTATACGGGACAATGGGAAAAGTCCACTAGTTCAGATCACAAATATAATTAATCAATCTGTGAAAATTCCTGGGAAAAAAGCAATACAGGTTTCTCCTTTACTATTATTCTGGGCTTTATTTTTACTAGTTCTCGCTTTATCATTAATTTTCAATCGAAATAAAAAGGTATTTAAATACATTGATATAATTCTTTTTCTCGCAGTTGGCTTCACTGGCTTATTGATTTCCTTTTTATGGTTTGTTACCGAACATATTCCTACTAAAGATAATTTAAACCTGTTGTGGGCTTTCCCATTTCATTTGATTTTACCTTATATGATCCTTAGGAATATAAAAACACAATGGAAAAAGTATTATTTACAATTCTGGATAATTTTTCTTATCCTGTTTTTAGCATCGTGGACCATTCTGCCTCAGCAAATGAATATTGCCAATATCCCAATAATTCTTATGCTCCTTGTAAGATTCTTTTATAATTCAAAAAACAACAATAGTAAAGATGTGGAAAGAAGAAAATAATTACTTGTATAGGTCATTTAAATTCAAGGATTTTCTCGAAGCTTTTGCCTTTATGACAAAGGTTGCTTTAATTGCTGAGAAGCATAATCACCATCCGCGATGGAGTAATGTTTATAATGAAGTGGAGATCATGTTAAACACACATGATGAAGGGGATATTGTTACGGATAAAGACCGTCAGTTAGCAAGCGAAATTGATAAGCTGCTCACATAAAAATATGAAGGAGACTGCACAACTTTTTTTAGTACCCACGCCAATTGGAAATCTGGAAGACATTACATTAAGAGCGCTCCGCATATTGAAGGAGGTGGATGTTGTCTTAGCTGAGGATACCAGGAACACCTCAAATCTTTTGAAGTTTTATGAGATCAATAATACCTTAAAGAGTTATCATTCTTACAATGAACATAGGATACAACAGCAAATAGTCAATTTATTAAAAGAGGGATCTAAAATGGCACTTGTAACCGATGCAGGGACACCGGGTATTTCGGATCCCGGATATCTGATCGTAAAGGCTTGTCTTCTGAATGATATAGAAATCGAGTGTCTCCCCGGTCCCACTGCTTTTGTGCCAGCACTCATCAAATCAGGACTCCCTGCAGACAGATTTATTTTTGAGGGATTCCTGCCCCATAAAAAGGGCCGGAAGAAACGTCTTGATTCGTTGATCAATGAAAAACGAACCATGATATTTTATGAATCGCCATACAGAATTATAAAAACATTAAATGATTTCATCTCATACTTTGGCGCTTCAAGAAAAGCTTCCGTATCACGAGAGTTAACCAAGAAATATGAAGAAACGGTGAATGGTGACCTTGAGTCGGTAATTCAGCATTTTGAAGAGGAAAAAGTAAGGGGTGAATTCGTGATCATTCTTCAGGGTGGATAATTGCTAATTAATAAAATTTCACTTTTCTTTCATGATATTTATAAAAGTATCTCTGTTCAGGAAGATCATAAATTAATTATAAATGGATTTAGATTATTTACTATCAGAAACTATCAGAATTTCAAAACTCGCTGGAAAATTTATTCAGGAGGAGCGTAAGAACTTTGATTTCTCAAAGATTGAATATAAAGGACAAAACGATCTTGTTTCCTATGTTGATAAGCAAGCTGAAAAGCTATTGGTAGAAAATTTACAAAGCATATTGCCTGAGTCAGGATTTATTGCAGAGGAAGGTACCGGTGAAGAAAAAGAAATTAATTGGGTAATTGATCCACTTGATGGTACAACCAATTTTATGCATGGACTTCCGCCTTATTCAGTAAGCATTGCCTTAATGAAAGGGAATGACATATTACTAGGTGTGATATATGAAATTACAGCTGGAGAATGTTATTATGCACATAAACATAGCAAGGCCTTTTGTGATGGCAAACCAATACAGGTATCTACTGTCCGTGATTTTAGAGATGGATTATATATAACGGGTTATCCATATAGAGATTTTTCTAAAATGGATAGCTTTTTCAGGATAATGCATCATTTTTTAGAAAATTCACATGGATTACGTAGGTTCGGGAGTGCGGCCGCTGATCTTGCTTACGTAGCCAGTGGGAAATGCGAAGGATTTTTCGAGTTTTTTCTGAGTCCCTGGGATGTAGCTGCAGGTTGTCTGATCGTTCAACGTGCAGGAGGATTAGTTACCGATTTTAAGGGAGGGAATGATTATATCTATGGTAAAGAAATAGTAGCAGGAACATTTGTACAACCTGATATGTTAAAGGTGATAAATCAATATTGGTATCCTTCAAAATGATTATATTTACGCCACATAATAAAATTTTAAAATGATATTTCAGGAAATATTGGTTTTCACTTTGTTTTTTGGGGCTATTGGATTTATCGGGACAATTTTCTGGAAGTCTTTAGATACAGATTCTGGCAAAAGTAAAGGTTGTGCATCATGTTCGGTGAAGGACATGAAAAAGGTACAGGTACAATTTTTTAAAAATCAAAAAAGAAAATAGAGCTTTTTAATTTACCCAGATGTTGCTGCCCTCTGTACAATTTTGACAGATATCGATTTCTTTTCTAGATGATAGTATTTGTTTCCTGAAACGGGAATGGCTTTTATTATTCCAGATCTCTAAAAACCGGTTCTTCCCTAAATCTCCAAATACATATTTTGCGTCTTTGTCAAAACAACAAGGCACAATTTTTCCGTCCCATGTAATTACTGAAGAACTCCATATTCTCCAACATCTGTTTTTCAGATTATTTTTAATGACATAAACCCCATTTATTTTTTTGTATCTGCTGAGTTTTTCATCCTCAGGGATTATCTCTGATCCTTTATCCAAATTGTAAACCTGGCCGGTCTTTAATACAAGCTGATCTACCTTTAGTTTACGGCTTAAATTTTTAATATCTTTTACCTGATGTTGATTGGTTTTCAGGATCAGGAATTGAAGGGTGATTCGTGGTCTGGGTTTATTTAACTTTTCTTTCCAATAGACAAGTTTTTGTATTCCACTTATGACCTTTTTGTAGTTCCCGCCAATCCTGTATCGTTCGTAGGATATCTGATCAGTACCATCTAAAGAAATAATAATTTTATCTAATCCCGACATTATGGTTTTTCGCGCATTTTCGTCATCGAGGAAATGTGCATTTGTAGAACTAACAGTATAAATGCCATTTTTTGAAGCATACTGAACCAGATCAAGAAATTTTGGATTTAAGTAAGGTTCTCCTTGAAAATACAATATCAAATATGAAAGAAAAGAACTGCATTGATCAATTATACCCTTATAAAAATCATAATCCATAGAACCAACTGGTCTTGTAAATGACCTCAATCCACTTGGGCATTCAGGGCATCTCAAATTACATGAAGTTGTGGGTTCAATTGAAAACGCAAACGGCTTTCCCCAGTGGATATCTTTTTTAATGCTGATTGATATGAAGTAACTTAATTTAAGTAATAATATATTCCATAATTTTTGCAATGTAAGCCTTTGAAGTACATGTATTCCTTCCAATAACTTATCGACCATGAGCGTTGAATTAGAGGGTATATCAATTATACAGACTTAAAATTAATGATCTTAAGATAATTCCTTTTGTAAACGAAATAAAATTTCATTATAAATAGGTGTTTCTTTATATAGTAATTAAAAACATAGTAATTTAATCTGCAAAAGATCAAGAATTGTTAAACTTCAATATATTATGAAAAATTTAGATTTATTTTCCAGAAAGGTGCTCAGTATTTCAATTGGAATATCATTGGTAGTCCTTAGCTTAAGCCTTTTTATGATATCCTTAAAAAGTATAACAACTGCGAATGCCGATAGTTTTGAAAAGAAATGGATTAGCAATAGTGAAATCCAGAATGTAAATCAGTTTTTACAAAATGATTCACTAAATAATATTGGTGAAACGGAAGATATGATAAAAGCAATACAGGCTTTTGGGATCGGAATACGTGAAGGGAATCTATATTTTGGAATCTTATACAGCAATAACTCCATAGGCATTCATAAAGCATCTGCTGAGGGTGAGGATGTCCTTGAATGGTAGGTTTTCAGTCCCTTAACTTTGAGTAATGACGATATTTTTTCCAGGCGGCCAAGCCTTCCCGGAAAGAGGGGTATGGTATGCCTGATTTCCTGTTGATTCGAGAAATATTATAGATTTCTTGCCAGTGTTGAAAGACAACTTTGTAAGCCTGAGATATAGAAAATCCAGGGTGATAAATATGTGCTGGTTCACTTTTTGCACCATTAAGCTCAAGGATTTTAAAGTTTTTTCCATCATTTAAATCTTTGATGCTCATACACCTGATATCGAATCGACCATAAAAAAATCCTTCAATATTCTTTCCAATATTGTCTATAACATTTGTTAAGGACTTGCCAATCAAGTCATTACCATTAATAAATGTAGTTCCCCTGCAATGATTGGCTATTGAAACCAATTCAATTTTTTCATTTTTGTCAGGTATTAAATTCATTAAATCGGGGTGTCTATTCTCGAGATCTCCCATTTGTATTAAAGCTCTAGGATTTTGTCTAATCAAATCCTTTACATTTGAGGAACCATCCCCAACGATGAAAAGAAGTTTCTTTTTTACGATGGAAGTAATCCTTCCGTTGTTCTTATCTGGATGACGAACATAAAAGATCCCAAGCTCTATTGGATAGCTTATAAATTCCTGGACCACAACATTAAGACGATTGATCTTAAGATAATTGGTCAGCTCTATTGAATCTTCAATTTTTTCGACCCTTCTCCCTCTTTCACCATAATCCGGCTTTATTATTATTGGGAAATGTAATGATTGTGATTCCATAGCACCGATAACTTCATCTTTAGAAACAGGATGATTAAAATAGAGTGTTATGGGGATTAGATTTTCTGGTAATAGATCAAGAATTTTCATTTTGGATTCTATAAGCATACCACCACTTTCAATTCCAGGATTAGCATTAAAAAAGAAAAATAGAGATTTTGATTTTATAGAAAGCCAGAGATAATAGAAATATACGGGAAAGTAAAATATCTGCCAGGGCCAGAATTCCCAGTTTAAGCTTTGTATCAGAAATTTACTTTTATTGAATATACTCAAAGAATTTTAATTGTAGTAATTAGTGATTTACTTCCTTGATTTGAGATTTATTATTTATCAAATCGAGATATTCCATACGGATTTGATTTTTTATTACAACAACGGAGGTAATGCTAACAGTCCGCAATGCAAATTCCTTTCTTTCCATTAAAACATCTGTTTCTTTTCGCCCATCTCCAGCTTTTAGATGAAAGTTAATAGAGTCCTTTTGTTTTGGTGAAGGATTTGCCTCCTTCCATTCACCGAACCACTTTTCCCTTAATTTAATAATTTCCGACTCATAGAGGGTTACCGAAGACCAGATTCTTGGATGCACAAAATCATGATTTAATAAATATTTTTTAATCCCATTCCATTTAAATTCAGTCAATGTTTTATTATGAATAATTACAAGTGTGAAAGGTTCAATGTTTTCAAGATCATATTCTCTGGAAAAACTTTTTGCATCAGGAAACTTAAAGAAATCAAGGACAATCAATCCCCGGCTATGCCTGTATGGATACTTTGGAGAATGGGCTTTGAAAGCCCCGTTAAATAGACAGGCGGTTTTCCCTGTATTTTCACATGCAATCCATGTACCACCTCCTTTTGGATCCTTAGGATATAATAGTGAATAAGATTCATAATGAACTATTTCAGGCCCTTTGGCATGAAGTCTTGTAGTTTGTTCATCCCTGCTGGATGTAAGCGTATAATCACTCCCAGTGCCGGGTATGAATGTAACGGTACACATTTTTAATTGTGTTTCTGATTAACATACCTTACGGTTGAACTGGCTATTCCAAAATGGTCGGGCAATTGAACATAATTGAAATGCTCAATAATGGTTTGTTTAATTATAGCAAGATGATGGATTGTATGTTCAATATTATAGGCAAGTTCTCTATAAAAATTGGTTGATAAACGGATATTATCTTCAGATTCATCACCATATTTAAGTTCCAGAATAAGATTATTATTATTCACGCGGTTACTGACCTTTTCTTTTATTTCTTTAATGAGTTCCAGGGTAAAACATATATCGTTTTCTATTCTGGGATCTCTTTTTCTTTTGTCATAATTGATCATGCCGGTTTCTAATCCCTCAAACAAACAAATATAGAATTCAAGAATATGTCTTACATGCTGGCTGACCGTTGCGTTTAATGATAAAATATTTAAAGTATAGTGTTCGGCTTTTATTTGGTCCAATAAAGCTATCAGTTGATCCAAAACAAGTTTTGCAGTTATTTTTAAATCCATTTAGTCTAATAATTGAGGTATAAAGTTATTCCATATTACCTACAAATCGATATTATTATATTAATAAATCCGCTATGGCCTATAACGAGACATTTCATTATTGTCACTATCGGTATGGTGAATATTAATATAGTAAAACAGAATTTTATTTATCAATTTGATTGTTTATTTCTTCCCATACTAAATAGCTTTCAAAACCTTTACTAATAATATATCGTGCTATCTTATTTTTAATAATAAAGCTGTCGGTATTCTGTATCAGCTTTAACTTTTTATGTATTAGTTTTTTAATTATTTGTTGATATTCCAATTTATCAATGGATTCAATTGCACTATTGATAATTTGGCTATCTACAGACCTCTCTTTAAGGCCCTGAATTATTTTTATTTTACCCCAATAATTACTTCTTAATTTGCCAAGTGTATAGGTCTCAGCAAATCGTACTTCATTCAGAAATCCTTCATCAATTAGTTTTTTGACAATTTGGTTAATTGTAGTGTCATTCACATGATATTTGTCTAATTGCTTTCTTACATCAGAAATGGAACGTTCCTGGTATGAACAATATCTGAACAGCTTATTCAGGATCTCATTATCGGATATTTTTTTATTTAGAATATTTTTTCCCCTTTCCATTTATTTCTGAATATCCTTAAAAAATAGTATCACATGTGAGTTAAAATAAATCCAATTATACTTTGATGCCCATTATCAAAATATCGTCAGTCTGCAAGTTGAAATTTTTCCATTCGTGGAAAACAGATTTTAGCTTTTCCCCCTGTTCTTCCAAAGGTTGTTCAGCAATTGATTGTAATAGATTTTTAAAATGAAGTTTCATGTATTTTTTCCCCTTATCCCCTCCAAACTGATCCTGGAATCCATCGGTTGATAAATAAATCACATCGTTTTTTTTAAGATCTATACGGACATCACTGAAATTTTTTACGGTACTATTTCCTCCTCCAACAGAATACCGGTTTCCCTTGATATGGTTTAGTTTGCCTTCTGAATAGAGGTATAGAGGCATTTTTGCTCCAGAGAATTTCAGGTTTCGGGCTTTGGTATTTATCATGCAGGCAGCAAGATCGATGCCTTCAAATGCTGATAGTTGAATTCCCTGCTGGTTTAATTCTTTTTTTATATTTTCATCAAGGAAACCAAGGACCTTGCTAGGTGAATCTCCGGATTTCAAATCAATAACATGCCTGTTCAGCAGAGTATTGGCCAGAACCGTCATAAAAGCCCCAGGTACCCCATGCCCTGAACAATCTAAAACTACAAGACAAATGGTATTTCTAAACTCCGTATACCAATAAAAATCTCCGCCAACAATATCTCTTGGCTGATACCATAAAAAGGAATCGTTGAATATTGATCTTAATAGTTGACCATCAGGCAAAAGTGACAATTGAATTCTTTTGGCATACTCCAGGCTATCAGTTATCTGCTTGTTCTTTTCAGCAAGGATAGTATTAGCTTTTTCAATGCTCTCCTTCTGAAGTTCTATTTCAATTTTTTGCTGGTTGATCGCATCTTTCTGTTCATTTAATGCCTGGTTAACCTTATTCTGTACCCGATATTGCCGATACAATATGAGCGTAAGAATAAACACAAAGATTAAAACGGATATTAACCAAATATTGATCATGTTTTTCTCTCCTGCTTCCATTTCCCTTAAGCGGTTCTCATTAATAAGCATTTCAATTTGCTTGTCTTTCTGCCCCAGGTCGTAAATGGCTTCAGCTTCAGCTATTTGAATGGCAGATTGATTGGAGAATAAGGTGTCTTTATGGGAAGTATATAGTTTAAAGTACCGGAGCGCATTTTCAATATCATTTTGCTGGTCATAGAAATTAGCAAGATTTTTATAACAACGCTCTAAAATCGGATCTGTATTTATTCTTTGAGCTACAAATAAGCTTTGTTTAAGAAATACGATAGCAATATCATATTTTTCGGTGGCTGAATATAAACTGCCCAATTCGGAATATACCATGGCCCTTAATTCAAGGTTATATGACGAATCGGCAAAATAAAGTGCTTCTTTTAAGTTTACAAGAGCAGAATCAAACTTACCCAAACTCGTATTTGCCATTCCTTTATCCAAATATAAATATCCCAATCTTTCGCTATCAGGATTTAAGAGCACGTAATTTAAAGCCTTGTCGTAATTTTCCAAAGCTTCATCAAAATCCTCGATTCCATAATAATATTGTCCCAGGTTTCTTAAGGACTCAGATAGTAAATATGGATCATTTTCAACTTCAGCCAAATAATAAGCTTGATTGAAATGTGAATAGCTTTTTTCGAATTGTTCTAAAGCTAAATATATCTTACCAATTGAATTGAGTAAATCAGATTGTCCCTTAACAGACTTAAGATTTGTATACAGGTTTAAGGCCATCAGGCAATGGTCAATGGCATCGGCATCAAATCCGGAACTGAACAAGATGTCGCACAACAATGAATGAGATGCCGCCATGTTCTTCATATCCCCATTAATTCTAAAAATCTCCAGGGAATTTTCTGTGTATTCGAAGGCGTCAACGTAGTTTGAGGAAGCATAATAGACAAATCCCATATTATACAGAATTTCCCCTGTTTTATTATCGTTTGTCTCCTCGCGATATATTTGAAGGGCTTTATTATAATGGAATATACTGCTGTCAATTGACTCATTCAAAAAATAGAAATTAGCAAGATTTGAATGTGCAGTAGCAATTCCATTTCTATACTTGATGTCCCTTGCGATGTTTAAAGCGGATCTAAATCTGTTTAAAGTATATTGCTTATCACCTTTAATGTATGCTGCATTGTAGCGGTTAAGGATCTCAACCTTCCGTTTTCTGTTCTTAGTTGTATTCAATTTTTGTTCAAGGCTATCAATATCCATCCCATAGCCGATATGCATGGTAAGACATATTCCAATAATTGAAAATAATAGCCTGATCACTTTTAACCGATGTATTTTAAGAAGCTTTGTAATCGATCAGAATTTAATCAATCAGCTTCAATTATTCTAAATTTATGATATGTTTTTATACCGTATTTCTATATATTTCGAATCCATTTAGAAATAGGCACGACCATTAATCTACAATAGATTGTTCAAAAATATGTAATATAAATTATGGAATATAGAAATCTCGGAAAATCAGATCGTAAAGTTTCAGTTATCTCATTTGGAGCATGGGCCATTGGCGGTTGGATGTGGGGAGGCTCTGACGAGAATGATGCAATTGAAGCCATTAACACAGCAATTGACCATGGTATGACCTCAATTGATACTGCTCCCGTATATGGGTTTGGAAAAAGTGAAGAAATTGTAGGTCAGGTAATAAAGGATAAACGAGATAGGGTGGAAATCCTGACCAAGTATGGTCTACGATGGGATACCAGTAAGGGTTCCTTTTACTTTAAGAGCTCCAATGCTAATGGCGAAGAGGTGTCTATACACAGATATGCTAGTCCAGAAAGCATAGTGAAAGAGTGTGAGGATAGTTTGAAACGGTTACAAACCGACTACATTGATCTATATCAGATTCATTGGCATGATCCGACAACGCCTATTGAAGATACGATGGAGGCAATTAGTAAACTTAAGAAAGACGGGAAGATACTTGCCGCAGGGGTTAGCAATTATACATCTGACCAGATGAAGCAAGCTGACGGTGTTACGGACATTGTTACAAATCAGGTTCCTTACAGCATGGTTCTTAGAGATATTGAAGAAGAACTAGCACCCTATTGTCTTCAGGCTTCAAAGGGAATATTAGCCTATAGTCCGCTTCAAAGAGGTGTTTTGACAGGTAAGATAAACTCAAATTATGTGTTTAATCCGGGAGACCACCGGCCCCAAACACCATATTTTAAAGAGCCTAACCTTACAAAGATCAATGAATTTTTAAATAAAATTGAACCTGTTGCGAAAGACAATGGAATAACGCTTGCTCAGCTTGTTATATATTGGACAATCAAGCAGCCTGCCATTACTTCCGCATTGGTTGGTGCCCGTAATTCCAAACAGGTAATAGAAAACCTTAAAGCAGGTGAGATTAATATTGTGGAAGGAGATATTCTTACTATAAATAAGCATCTTGAAGATTTGAGTTTAGATCTGAATGTATAATTATTTCACCTGCAGTTAAATTAATTAGTGCTATTCTACTCTTAATCCTTAATATATGAAAGTTGGCCTTCTTTCAGACACTCATGGCTTTTTAGATAAACGCATATTTAAATATTTTGAAGATTGTGATGAAATATGGCATGCTGGGGATATAGGATCAATGGATATTGCAGATCAACTATCTAACTTTAAGAAATTCAGGGCTGTTTACGGAAATATTGATGGACTTTCCATACAACATAAATACCCTGAAGAGTTGATCTTTAATGTTGAAGGATTGAAGGTATTTATCAAACATATTGGCAGTTACCCTCCCAGGTATAATTACACTATTCGTAATAGATTGGATCTGGTGAATCCCGGTTTGTTTATTTGCGGCCATTCACATATTGTAAAAATTATAAAAGATCCAGAAAGAGAATTATTACATATTAACCCAGGTGCATCTGGGAAAGAGGGCTTTCACCATATGAGAAGTATTATAAGATTTAGCATTCTGGAAGGGAAACTAGAAAGTCTGCAACTTATAGAATTAGGTAAAAGAGCATTAAAAAATCCCTGCTAGCGTGATTTCATATTGAATTATGGTATCCTTATTCTTCTTTAGCTACAGGCTTTTTGGTTGATTTGTCAGATTTTTTTTCATTAGCTTTTACAGAATCTGATTTTTCTTCCTTTACTTTTTCAACTTTTACTCCAGCTTTTGGAGTGGATTTGGATTCAACTACAGGTTTTTCTTCCTTTGCTTTTTCAACTTTTGTTTCAGCTTTTTGCGTGGTTTTGGGTTCAACTACTGTCTTTTCTTTCTTTATAGCTTCTGGTTTTGCTGTTACCTCTTTCTTGTGTGTCTCTTTCTTTGGTGCCTTATTTACAAAAGTGGATTTGATTTCCTCGGTATCAATATTTTTCAAAGTAGGTTTCGAAGTTAACCTTTTTATAGATGCAATTCTTTGCTTGGCTTTTACCCTGTTTCTTAGAGCTTTTCTTTTAATAGTAGTTGTACCCATTGTTCCCTTATTTAAAAACGAGGTGCAAATATAACGTATTAATGTAATAAATAAACAATTGCCAGCATTCTATTTGAGAAAAAATAGAAAATATAAAGGACAATGATATAAGATATTATGAGTGAAAATTTTGAAACTAAAAATTGGGCGACATCTGTTCACCATTTTTATGTCAAATTTCATTATTCATCTTTCATAATTTGAAAGAAAATTTCAGAATTTTTAAAAAATATTAACCAAAGTTGATCTATTTGGAACCTTTTTTTAAGAAAAAACCTTATTAATATTAAGAAGGTACTATAATGAGGATAATATTTATTAAGTAAATAACTTACTTAATAGTGAATATTGATCTAAATTGCATACTAGAAATGCTATAAATATGGATTGGAAATTTATTGATAGATTGTATTCAACTCACCAGGAAATTGATCCACTTCCTTCAAGATCAGCCATATGTAAATTTACTGAGGGACTTTTAGACCTCTTATTCCCTCAACTAAGCGAGAAGGGTTTTCAAAGTAAGGAGGAGTTAAATGTATATACGGATATCTTAAAAAATGACCTTAAGGTAATATTTTTAAACGCTCAACCATATTTGGATAAGCCTGCTGACCAAATTGTTAGTGCTTTTTTTAATGTAGTACCTGAAATTTATGATCAATTAATTGATGATGCCCAGGCAATTCATGATGGTGACCCCGCTGCCAAAAGTCGTGACCAGGTAATCAGAACTTACCCTGGTTTTTTAGCTATAGCATGTTATCGAATCGGGCATGCATTTTGTCAAATAGGAGTTCCGTTATTACCAAGAATTTTAACCGAGTATGCACATTCGAGAACTGGAATTGACATTCATCCCAAAGCAACAATTGGAACAAATTTCTGTATTGATCATGGTACAGGTATAGTGATCGGGGAAACCACAAAAATTGGAAATAATGTAAAAATATATCAAGGTGTTACTCTGGGTGCTTTAAGTGTCAAGAAGGAAATGGCAAAGATAAAACGCCATCCAACCATAGAAGATAATGTAGTGATCTACGCTGGGGCAACCATTCTTGGGGGCAATACAATAATTGGCGAGAATAGTATAATTGGAGGGAATGTATGGTTGACTGAAAGCATACCGGCAAATTCAAGAGTGTATCATAAATCCCAGATTGAAGTCAGGGATGGTATTGGTAGTGTATAGTTGATATTAAATTTTTGTATAGATAGATTTTTAGAGAAACATTATATTTTTTAATCCTAAATAATAGCATCATGGAAGAGCTCATGCAATTAATAGGTATAGTCAAACACAAAGGTCAAAGGAGCCTGCAATTAGTTAACCAGAATTTTAGAAAAAAAGAAAAATCCAAGGATAATATTCTTTATAATGGTCTGATAAATAAAGAATATAGGGATGAATTAGAGGCAGCTAAAAAACTTTTTAAGACCGATCCGGGTAACCGAAATTTCAGAAATACAAAGGCAAAATTAAAACAGAAACTGTTAAATAATCTTTTTTTTCTGGATTATCAGAAATCAGAATATACAGCCTATCAAAGCACATATTATGATTGTTTAAATCAAGTGCATCAAATCAAAATATTAATAATGGAAGGGGCAAATTGCATTGCCATCGGGAAAATTCCTTCTATTGTTAAGACAGCCATTGAATTTGAATTGTTTGAGATTGCATTAGAATCTCTAACTTTAATCAGGAATGAGTATTCCCGGATGGGTAAATGTACACCTTTAAGTATATCTGAAAATGATATTCGTGGAATTCTACCAGTAAAGAAGATAATTGATCAATGCGAAGACATCTATTATGATACACTTGTATTAATGAATAAATCAATCAGTTCATGCGAGAAAATTCTGGATGATATCCCTAAAAAGATAAAAAAGATTGAAAAACTATCGCGGGAATATAAATTGCAAAGACTGGATATACTCGCACAAAAATTGAAGATTGCCTATTTTACCGTTCTACAGGATCAATCTGGCATATTGAAGATATGCTCATATCTGGAGAAAACGTATTTACACAAAGATAATTCCAGAATTAAAGTTGACCTGCAATATAAAGAGATCACATTCCTTAAGCTACATGCCTTGTATGTTTTGAATAAAACTGAAGAAGGAATAAAATATGCATTTGATACTTCAGAGATCTTTAGATCCGGATACGATGACTGGTTCAGATTTAAAGAATATCAATTTCTCATATTAATGAAGGCAGGGAAATTTCATCATGCCACAAATGTATTTAGATCTGTTAGGATCAATAAAAATTACCATAAGATCAATGATATTGACAAAGAGAGATGGACAATATACAGGGTCTACCTTTTATTTGTCAATGACAGTAAGCTAGTAAAGTGGGGATTCGATTTGGATACATATAAAGAAGAAACTCCACGATTTGAAAAGGATTATCAAGGGTATAACATTGCCACTTTGATCATACAATTTTTGTTGTATTTAAGAGAAGCTGATATTAAAAGCTTCAAGATTAAATTAAACCAATTGTCTCAATTAAGTTCTGTACATTTAGATAAGAGACATAATTATAGGAACAGTATTTTTATCAGGATGTTGGAAATAATAGTTGAAAAGGATTACGATTTTAAATCTATTTCAGATAAAGGATCTAACTATCTTAAAAAGCTTAAAAATATTCAAATTCCTCCAGATTGGCATCAGGAGCTGGAAATTATTCCCTATGATAAATTATGGGAATATGTTTTAAATATCCTGGAAACAAACAAGTACTATCTTCATTACCGGTTCTATAATCTTCATGAAGCATAGGCTTGAATCAGGATACAGGATATGTTTCAATATGGAACATGGGATATATTCTTAATGTAGCAATCTTTGTTAATTGTCATTAGCTAAAATTCATAATCCAAATTGCTAATCCGCTTTTTGGCCATTAAGAAATCATCCCAGATATCCTTAATAATATCAGCAGCAGGCTTAATATCGCAAATCATCGAGGCTGCCTGGCCGATCTCCAATTCTCCATTACTTATATCGCCTAAGAACATGCCTTGTTTCGACCTGCCTTTTCCTAGTATTTGAGAAAGTTCATCCTGTCCTGCACCTTGATCTTCCGCTGATTGGACAGAAGTATAAAAGTCATTTTTGATAAGCCGAACAGGGACCAACTTCTTTAAAGAAAGTTTTGTGTCACCCTCCTTAAGGCTAACGATCTTTTTCTTAAAATTCAAATGGGCCGAAGATTCAGTTGACGCAACAAACCTGGAGCCTATTTGTACTCCCTCTGCACCAAGAGCCATCACAGCCAGCATTGATCTTCCTGATACTATACCACCAGCTGCTATAACAGGTAAATTTGTGTTTTTTATAACTTCCGGAATCAGGCATAATGTAGTTGTTTCATCTTTTCCGTTGTGACCACCAGCTTCAAATCCTTCTGCAACTATAGCCTCAACACCAGCTTCTTCGCTTTTAGCTGCAAATTTCGTAGAGGATACAACATGGACTACCGTAATGCCGTTTGCTTTTAAAGTATTTGTCCAGATTTTGGGATTTCCTGCAGAAGTAAATACAATTTGAACATTTTCGTCTATTATTACTTTAATCCGCGCTTCAATATCGGCATATAATAAAGGAAGATTGACTCCAAATGGCTTTGAAGTTGCTCTTTTGCATTTGATAATATGTTCCCGGAGAACTTCAGGGGACATTGAGCCAGAGCCAATCAATCCAAGACCACCTGCGTTACTCACAGCCGATGCCAATCGCCATCCACTACACCATACCATCCCAGCTTGTATTATTGGAATTTGAATATTAAACAAATGGCAGATTCTATTTTTCACATGATTGGTTTTTATTATTCAAATATTTCGTGAATCTATTTAATAAGATGCAATTATATCTATGTTATCGGTTAATTTTGTACATATGATATCCAGAGATTTCATTTCGAAATTACTTATATGGCGGATTAAACATATAAAAAGTCCCACTTTCGTAATTATACTTAGTGTAGTAATAGGAATTCTTGCTGGTTTAGCTGCGGTGGTTTTAAAGATAACTGTTCATTATATCCAGTCTATTTTAAAGAGTAGTATCCTGCCTAATTATATTTATTTCATATATCCGGCAATCGGGATCATCCTGACAGTGATCATTTCAAGATATTTTTTCAAAGAAAAATTAGGTCATGGAATAACGGATATCATATTTGCCATTTCCAAAAAATTGAGCCTGGTCAAACAAAGTAAGATTTACAGCCGAATGATAACCAGTGCGGTTACAGTCGGATTTGGAGGTTCTGTAGGATTAGAGGCGCCAATTGTTGTCACCGGATCTGCCATTGGGTCGAATGTGTCGAGGTTCATGCATATGAACTACAATCACAGGACCCTATTAGTAGGATGTGGTGCAGCTGCATCTATTTCTGCCATTTTTAATTCACCAATAGCAGGTGTGATTTTTTGTTTTGAAGTTATATTGACCCAAATAACGATAAAAGGATTTATCCCATTATTGATTGCTTCTGTTTCAGGATCAATCGTTTCTCTGGCATTATCAGGGGAAGAAATATTATTCTCTTTCAACCTTCACGATACCTTTAAAGCTTCTGATACCCCATATTACATTTTATTGGGCATCGTATGCGGATTTATTTCACTGTATTTTACCAAAATGATGTATTTCATCGAGCATAGGATCATCAAAATTAAAAATTATATTGGAAGAGGACTTCTGGGCGGGATTCTCCTGGGGATCATAATCATCGTTTTACCTCCAATATATGGTGAAGGATACGATACTATAAAAGCATTATTGAATAATAATGAAAGTGATATACTTGCCAATAATCTGTTTGTATCTGACAATAATAATCTGATTGTATTCGGGATATTTCTAGCTGGAATTGTCTTGATCAAACCAATAGCGACTGCATTAACCATTGGATCAGGAGGCAGCGGTGGAATATTTGCCCCTTCATTATTTCTTGGAGGAATAACGGGATACTTAAGTGCAATAACCATAAATAATATTGCCGGTTCGAATATCGTAAGCCTATCAAATTTTACACTTGTGGGGATGTGTGGTGTTATGAGTGGTGTACTGCATGCTCCACTTACCGGAATTTTCCTTATTGCAGAGATTACTGGTGGCTATACCCTATTTGTTCCTTTAATGATCGTATCAGCAATATCTTTCATCACGATTTCCTATTATGAAGAACACTCTCTGTATACTAAAAATCTGATTGAGCGGGGAGATTATAATCCTTATGACAAGGATAAACAGGTATTAAGCAATATCCCTTTAGATAAATTGATTGAAAGAGACCTTTTAACCATTGAACCTGACAGAAAGCTGAAACACCTCATAAAAGTCGTTCGAAAATCAAAAAGAAATATTTACCCTGTGGTGAGTAAGGAAAAAATCCTTGAAGGAATTATTATGCTTGATGATATCAGGGAAATTATGTTTGATGAAGAAGCACAGAAAATAACCGATATCAAAAGCCTAATGCACAGCCCTCCTGACACAATAAATTTGAATGACAGCATGCATCGGGTTATGAGGAAGTTCGAAAAAACCGGTGCATGGAACCTGCCAGTATTATCAGATGGCAAGTATGAAGGATTCCTTTCAAAGTCAACCATTTTCAATGCGTACAGAAATAACCTAAGGAGAAAAAAATATGCTTAATATGAGTTTATCCTTCAGCATTAAGCAGTAAATATTTTTTTCTAATGTGTAATTAATTTAAACATTCAAATTAGTCGTATTTTGCATAACTCTGTCATTATGAGGGAGTTATCCACAGGAATTTAATTTTTTAATTTTATCATAAAACACTGATAATCAGCGCATTACGCAAAAATTTAAAAAAAGTGTGGATAAGTTTCATAAATTGTGGATAAAAAATTTGTTTTTTTTAAAATGATAATTTTGACCCTGATCATTGTAAATTTTAAAATAAACTTTCAATTATAGGGTCAATTTTATAGTATTTTCTAAAATGTATAAATATAATTTAAAGACGGCCTCATAATCCTTTTAAGGTAGGATCAAATTCCATATTTTTATTAAAAATTAATACCCTTGATTAACCGGACATTAAGAATTCGTATTTCATTTATTCTTGGAGTTATCAGTTTTCTGCTGATGGCTGTTTCCGGATTAATGCTGACTTTCTCACAATCGAATAATATACCTACCGGGATACCTCGCTTTCTGCCTTTTCTATCCTTCATACTTTTCTTCATTTCTTTATATATATTCTACCATTATCACTTAGGCAGATTAAAAAATGCAAATTTACAGGATTTATTATGGAAGGTATTCGTCACTGGATTAATAGCGACTATTTTATCACTTGGCCTTAAACTGTTCGAATTTTTATTCAGGAATCATAAAGTAGGTGAAAATCCTCTGTTTATTAACTTCATTTATTTTCTAAACCTGGGTTTGATATTAGCCTTTCTGTTGGCCACATTTGTTGTGTGGGAACGATTTATTTTCTATCAAAAATCAAAACGATTAATATATTCCTGGAAATCTTTTGTGTATTTACTCCTAATTTCCCTTTTTCTAATATTCCTGCAAATAGCCTATAGGGATCCTGTATTTATTATTTTCATTGGGATATCTTTTTTAATAAGTATCTATTTTTCGGTTAATCTAAAATGGGTAGCCTACCTGAATTACAAACAAAAATGGAAGAGTATATTACTTTTTTTATTGATTACAATCTATCTGGGATATTTTATATGGGAGGTCAGGGAAAATTCAAATGACCTATTAGTTCTGGATCTTTCTGAGAATATTACTACGCTTAGCATTTTTATTTTTGTATTCATATATGCCATTGCCTCGATTCTCGTATTGCTGTTTAATTTGCCAACCTCTTCAGTATTTGAAAAGAAGCTCGAAGAGATAATTAACTTCCAACGCTTAAGTCAATCCCGTAATACTGGGAAGAACAAAGAAGAGGTTTATGAAATTTTGCTTGAGAGTTCAGTCAGTGCGGTTATGGCTGACGCTGCATGGCTGGATATCAATCAACCTGGAATCCCGGAACCGAAACAGCTCAGGCACAAAATAAAAAAGAAAGACATACTTGAGGTACAAGAGCGGATTCCCAAAGGGAAAATTAAAAAACTGTTTAGTACCGATCCGGTTAAAAACCTCAAAACCAACCGTTACATAGCCTCAATTAGGGATTACCAATACAGATCCATATTGGTTTTCCCGATATTTATACAAAATGACTCTTTAGGTACCATGAATCTACTAAAGGAAATCAGTGATGGTTTCAATGAAGAGATGATCGATATCATTGGTACCTTTATTAACCAGGCATCCATATCAATTGAGAATTTTAATCTAATAGATGCAGCCGTTGAAAATGAAAGGTATACGAAGGAATTGAATATCGCCAAGACAGTGCAACGAAATCTGTTACCTGCAGATCTCGAGAAAAGTGATTTCTTTGATATCATAGGATATTCAGAATCTGCTGATGAGGTTGGGGGTGATTATTATGATATTTTCAAAATCAATGAAGACAAGACGATAATTATCATTGGAGACGTTTCCGGAAAAGGTACGTCTGCAGCCTTTCACATGTCCCAATTAAAAGGAATTTTTCATAGCCTCGTACAATTGCAATTGTCACCTAAAGATTTTTTGATCTATGCTAATAATGCATTGGCCAAAGGATTGGACAAAAATTCCTTTATTACAGCTGCATATTATATTATTGACCGTAAAACTGGGACTATTGAATTCTCGAGAGCAGGGCATTGTCCTACTCTTTACTATGATTATAATAAGAAAACTGCGAATTATTTTTACGGAATTGGCCTGGGATTAGGAATAATTAGAAACAATGAATTTTATAGATACGTTAACATAGATAAGATAAAATACAATCCGAAGGATATTTTGGTTTTATTCACAGATGGGATTACTGAAGCCAGAAATAATAATCAGGAAGAATTTGGATATGAAAGGCTGAAGAATCTAATCGTTGAATATGCAGAACTAACTCCAGATAAGATCAAAGAATCTATAATGGAGGCTATGTATTCTTTTTGTGGAACAAATGCACCGGAGGATGATTCGACATTAATTATAATAAAGTTTAACGAAAACAAAACTTAGTTTTTTTAATAGCGTAATAAAACCATGATTACTATTCAAACAAATAAGGAAGAAGATTTTTATATTTTAAAAGTTAGCGGTGATGTTGACGCAAGTTCCTCTATTCACTTAGATAATAAAATAGGGGGAATAATTAAGACCGAGAAGAAGATTCTCGTGGATTGCAATGACCTTCAATATATTTCTTCCGCCGGGTTGGGGGTATTTATGTCATATATACATGAAATGGAAGAAGGTGAGATAAAAATGGTATTATTTGGCCTTGGGAATAATGTTAAGAATGTTTTTCACATACTTGGTCTGGACCAGTTAATAAATATGGTTGAAACCAAGGAGGATGCAAAGAATTTAGTAGATGCAATATAATTACTCTGCGCAGTGTTCAAAGAAGAATCTTGCTGACATCAGAAGTTTTATTAGCAAGACCTTGAATAATCATTTTAGATCAGAGATTGATATTCATCATATGGTTTTGGCTGTTGATGAAGTTTGTGCCAACCTTATGATTCATTCCCATAATTGTAATCCCAAGGAATCTATCGATCTATTTGTGGATGTAACGAAGCAGGAAGTAGTAATTGAAATTATAGATACCGGGAATGGGTTCAATATAAAGAATTATCAGGAGCCGACCATCAAGGAAATAATTGTAGAAAAAAAGAAAGGTGGTCTTGGATTAATGTTAGTCAAGAGAATTATGGATAAAGTAGAATTTTTTAAAAGTAACAATAACAATATCTGTCGCCTCAAAAAAAAGATCCTTGCCAGCAAATAACCACCTATTATTCAAATTTCATTCCTGTTTTCTGATTAAAATTATGTAAAATTGCACTCTATAAATGTAGTGTATCTGCAGATTATGAGAGGATTATGCCTGCTGTTTTTATCCATTATCACCCTTAGTTGTTCATTGATCAAGCAGGATTCTGTAGATGATACCACAATGTTTGATATTGATGGTTCAGGTGTAACTGCAGAAGAATTTACTTACAACTTAAATAAGAATATCAGTAATACGGATTCTGCAATTACAAAACTAGATATTGATGAATACCTCGAGTTGTATATTAATTTTAAATTGAAAGTCAAAGAGGCAGAGCTTCTAGGATTGGATACAACAGACTCCTTTATCAAGGAATTTACGAAATACAGGGATCAGTTAACGGAATCATATCTTAGAGATGATTCGATCATTATAAAACTTGTTCAGGAAGCATATGATAGAATACTGTATGAAATCGATGTTTCACATATTATAATTCGAATTCAGAATCAGAATGATCCAATTGATACTTTAAGAGCCTATAATAAAATAACGGAGATTCAAAATCAATTAAATGCAGGTGCAGATTTTCAAGAACTAGCCATTGCTTTTTCTGAGGATCCTTCAGTAAAAACGAATAAAGGGAACCTGGGTTATTTTACTGCACTCCAGATGGTTTATCCTTTCGAAACTGCTGCGTATAATACGCCGGTAAATCACTATTCAGATCCATTTAAAACCAGGTTTGGTTATCATATACTAAAGGTAAACGATAAAAGGCCAGCTAGAGGTAAGGTGCAAGTTTCTCATATTATGTTGAGATTTAAGAACAATTCAACAGGAAAAGATTCAATAGCTGTAAAGGAAAGGATCTTCCGGATATATAATTCCCTTGTTGGAGGAGAAAATTGGGAGAATCTATGTAAGAACTTTTCAGAGGATTCCAATACAAAAAATCAGGGCGGCTTGTTGCAACCTTTTGAGACTGGCAGAGTAGTCCCTTCTTTTTCCGAAGCAGCTTTTAGCTTAAAGAATCCAGGGGATATAAGCCAACCCGTGCTAACTCCTTATGGTTGGCATATAATAAAATTGGTTCAAAAATTTCCAGTTAAACCATATCCGGAAATAAAGAATGAACTAACTGAAAAAGTCAAAAGGGATTCCAGATCAGAATTAACACATACATATTTAATTGAGAAATTAAAGAAAGAAAATAATTTTAAGATGGATGCTGACATATTGGAAAAATGTTTGGCTTTAGCTGATAGTAGTTTGATATCCGGGAAATGGTCTTTTGACAGTACTAATGTTTTATTAACAGAAAATATTTTTTCAATTCAAGGTAGAAAGTATTCTGTAAATGATCTATTCATATATATCACATCAAATCAGCTTAGAAACAACAATATGGATCCAATGATTTATATGAAGCAACTGATCAACAGTTATATTGGTGATCAATTGATCGAATATGAAAAATCTCAGCTTGAGGAAAAATATTATGATTATAAAATGTTAGTTCGGGAATACCGGGAAGGAATTCTTCTTTTTGACTTGATGGATCAGGAAGTTTGGAATAAAGCAATTATTGACACTACCGGGCTTGAGCAATATTTTAAACTGAATACGGATAAATATAAATGGGGAGACCGTCTTGATGCTATGATTTTCAGCTCAAAGAGTATTGACGAGATAAACATGACCCGAATCTTATTGGAGAGGCTATTTTATCCGGTTTTGGAAGATACATTATTTATTTCTGGTTCAGATATGGAAAAGGTCATGAATTCCAGAAGCGATCAAATAGATAGCCTGTATAACATCGTTATTGAGGATTCAACTTATTTTCTCGAAGTGTCTTGTAATAATAAAATCTGGGATCAATTTTATAATAAAATAAAATCCAGCGACTGGTTACTGGAAAAGTTCATTTATCGGGAGGTCGAAGGAAATACTTCTGGATTTAACATACTATCAAACTCGAAAAAATGGGTTGAAAAGGAAATTAATGAAAATTCAGCTTTAACTTTGCAGGTCGAATCAGGGTTATATGAAAAAGGCGACAATGAAATTATTGATTTAATAGATTGGAAGCTTGGATCACATGATTTATCAATTGAAAATATTGAGTATTTAGTATTTATTGATAGAGTAGTTCCTGCCCATAATAAGGAATTGGATGAAATTCGGGGACAAGTGATCTCAGATTATCAAAATTACCTTGAACAAGAATGGATCAAGGATTTAAGGAGTAAGTTCACTGTTAGCATAAATAATAAAACCTTATTAAAGATATATGAACAATACAAGGTTAATTAAGTTGGTGCCAATTTTGATGCTGGTTTTGTTCTCCTGTGACATTATAAACTTTAAGGACAATGAAGCCGGTTTGAAATTTAACGATAACGGAAGCATTAAACCTATTGCAAGGGCACATGATCAGTATCTTTATTTTGATGACCTGGAGGGACTTATTCCTGCTGATATTTCAAAAGCTGACAGCGCCAATTTAATACAGAGATATGTGAAAAGCTGGATAAACAAACAATTGGTGATATCCGAAGCTTCTGATAAATTGAACCTTGGAGAGGTCGAAATTGAAAGAAAAGTGTTGGATTATAGATACGCACTTATGATACATGAATATCAGAAGTTATATATTTATGATAAACTTGAAAAGGATGTATCGCCTGCCGAGGTTGAAACCTATTATCTCGAGAATAAGGACAATTTTCAATTAAGGCAAAATATTATTAAATGCCGATATGTTAAACTGGCGAAAGAAGCACCAAAGTTAAATGTGTTTAAAAGATTATTCAGTTCCGATAATGACAAACAGTTTGAAGAGTTGAAATCTTATTGTTATCAATATTCTACTACATTTCACCTTGACTCTACCTGGGTTAATTTTGATGAGGTCATCGAAAATACACCTATGGTAACAATTGATAATAAGATTCAATTCCTTAGAAGAACAAATTATTATGAAACTACAGATGATAATTTTCAATATTTTCTAAAGATTCTTGATTATAAGATCTCAGATGAAATCTCTCCAATGGAGTGGGTATATGACGATATAGTTAGAATTATCATTAACAAAAGGAAAGTAGAATTAGCGAAAGAATTAGAAGAAGGTATATATGAAAGGGCAGTACAAAATGAAGATTTCGAAATATTTAACAATTAGCCTTTTTCTTGTTGGCTCAATACTTTACTTAAGTCCTGTTGTCCAGGCTCAATATAGTAAAGGTCAGATGATCGACAAGATAATTTCAAAGGTTGATGATTATATTGTTCTCAGATCGGATTTGGATAAAGCATACTTGGAGTATGTTTCAAGTGGCCAGGAAGGTGGGGAGGAAGTCAAATGTGGCATATTTGAGAGCCTTGTTGTTACTAAATTGTTAGTAGCTAAAGCAGAAATAGATTCAGTACTGGTTTTGGACGAGGAAGTTCAGATGAACCTTACTCAAAGAATGCAGATCATTGTGTCACAGATCGGTTCTGAAGAAAGACTTGAAGAGTACTATGGCAAGACAGTTGATGAGTTTGAAGAAGAACTGTTTGACGATATAAAAGAACAGTTGATTGCCGATAAAATGCAACGAACTATTACTGAGGGTGTAACGGTTACTCCATCAGAGGTGAAACGGTTTTTCAATCGTATTCCTGCCGATAGTCTTCCTTTTTTCTCAACAGAAGTTTCGATTGGTCAGATCGTAGTGGTTCCTGAAGTAGGCAGCAATCAAAAAGAACAAGCCCGAAGTAAGCTGATGGATATTCGGGATAGAATTGTAAACGGACCTGATCTTACCGAAACCTATGGAGGTTGGACCTTAAATTTAAATCCAGGTAATGCCCTTGAGTTGATGGATAAACAAGGCAATACATACTCAGGATCCTGGGAGTATGCAGTTAGTGACAGATTATTGACCTTGACCTTAAATGAGATCAGTTTCACCGCCAATGAATTTCAATTCGTATGGAAACTTACAAAATATGGTGAAGACAGTCTAAGGTTCGAAAATAGTGATGTCAATAATACATCTAAATTTACTGCCTTTAAACTAGATAATGAATCTGAAAAGTCTCCCGTGATCAATATCGAGTTTCTTTTAGGCTCCTGGAATATAACATCCTTTAATGGAGATGGACAGGATTTTGCTGAATTGGCGAGGGAATACTCGGAGGATCCTGGATCCGCCAGATATGGAGGGGAATTGGGGTATGCCTCCCGTGGATCAATGGTACCTGAATTTGAAGCGGCATCAATGACCATGAAACCAGGTGAAATTTCTGAACCTATTGAAACGGATTTTGGATTTCATCTTATTCAACTATTGGACAGAAGGGGAAATGAATACAGTTCCCGTCATATTCTGATTAGGCCGGATTTCTCAGCACTTGATTTTGAGAAGGCTGAAGATTTTCTTGATAGCTTGAAAAACGCCATCCTTTATGATAGCCTGATTTTTGAGAAGGCTGCCAAGGAATTTTCTGATGACGATGCTACTTCAGGGAATGGGGGTTTTTTAGTAGATGCTTCTGGCTCAAGCAGGGTATCTGTTGAAGACCTTGATCCGGTGGTTTTCTTTACAATCGACACAATGGAAGTTGGACAAATCTCTGATCCAATGCGCTATCGAATGCAGGATGGTAAAGAAGCGGTTAGGATATTGTATTATAAGGACCGTATAAGACCTCATAAGGCCAATCTAAAAGAAGATTACCAGAAAATACAAATGGCCACTATGAATGAGAAAAGAAAAGAGGTCATGGAAAAATGGTTCGACCGGGCTAAAAATGAAGTTTTCATTCAAATCGATGATGATTACAAGTATTGTAATGTTATGGAGTGATATTCCAACAAGTTAATCTCAATTTCTTAAAGAGTATGAAAGATATTAAATCTGATGTAGAAGCTGCCGACAATCTTGTTAAATCCTATAAAAAATTAAATGATGAAATTTCTAAAATTGTCATTGGACAGGATGAGGTTATAAAGTTGGTATTAATATCTATATTCTGCCAGGGCCATAGTTTGCTGGTTGGGGTACCTGGGCTTGCGAAAACTCTTCTTATTAAGACTATTTCTGAGGCATTAGATCTTAATTTTAGCAGGATCCAGTTTACGCCGGATCTCATGCCTTCTGACATTCTGGGATCCGAAACACTTGATATAAACAGGAATTTTCAGTTTATAAAAGGGCCTGTATTTGCCAATATCATACTGGCCGATGAAATCAACAGGACACCCCCGAAAACACAGGCCGCTCTTCTCGAATCTATGCAGGAGTATTCTGTAACTATTGCAGGTCACTTTCATCAGCTTGACCGTCCATTCTATGTGCTCGCTACTCAGAATCCAATCGAGCAGGAGGGGACCTATCCACTTCCTGAGGCCCAGTTAGACCGATTTATGTTCAATATCCTGCTGGATTATCCATCCTTCACGGACGAAGTGGAAATTGTAGAAAAAACAACTACTTCCCGGACTGTTGAAATAAACAAGGTGATGGGGAAAGATGAAATATTGTTTTACCAGGATTTAATCAGGAAAGTTCCTGTTACTCCCAATGTTGTAGAATATGCGGTCAATCTTGTACATAAAACCAGACCTGGTACAGAAAGTGCTGCCCAGATATCCAATGACTACCTTGATTGGGGTGCTGGTCCCAGGGCATCTCAGTTCTTAATTACCGGAGCAAAATGTGCTGCCTTGATAAATGGTAAATATTCTCCTGATATAGAGGATATTAAAGACATAGCTAAACCCGCTCTTCGACATCGAATATTAAGGAATTTTAAGGCGGAAGCTGAAGGGATCACTGTAGATAAAATAATAGAAGAACTTCTATAATATTACCACTAAAATTCATTGGTGATCGTCAGAAGGTTTGCATTCAAAATAGTCCTGTATTGTCTTAATGGAAGTGATGCTGGCCCTCCAGTAGGAAATCCATTGAAGTCAAAAGTAGAGTTACAACAAGAATCTAACAGGAACAGAGTAGATTGGTCAACACTGACATCAGCACACTTATCTAATGGTTGAAAGGTGCAGTTTCTTTCAATAGCGATATATTCATTAAGTGATTGCCTGTAAATAATAATTCCTCTTACCCCGGCATTCAGATATGCATAACCTCCAATGAAATTGAGGGATTGGTATTGATAATTATTCAGGTTTATGGTTTCATTCACAATAACCAATGGTATCCCATCCTCAATTGCCTGATTATCACAGGCCTGCAGCAATAATATGCTGAAGAATAGTATATAGAAGTATTTTAAGATTCTTCTCATCAATACAAAGATGTAAACTGCTTTAAAAACCTGATGTCGTTTTCTGTGAACAAGCGTATATCCTTTATCTGGTATTTCAGCATGGTTATTCTCTCAATTCCCATTCCAAATGCAAAACCAGTATATTTTTCAGGATCAATATTGCAGTTCGAGAGCACATTTGGATCTACCATTCCTGCTCCTCCAATTTCAACCCATCCGGAATATTTGCATATTGGGCATCCTTCACCATGACATATAAGGCAGGTTATATCCAGCTCTGCACTAGGTTCGGTGAAAGGGAAGTATGATGGACGAAAACGCACTTTGGTATCTTTTCCGAACATTTCCCGGGCGAAATAATACAATGTCTGCTTCAAATCAGCAAAACTGACATTTTCATCAACATACAGGCCTTCAACCTGGTGAAATATACAATGTGCACGTGCGGATATAGCCTCGTTTCTAAATACTCTGCCAGGTGATAATGTTCTTATAGGCGGATCAGTCTGCTCCATAACCCTCACCTGGACTGAAGATGTATGCGTCCTTAAAGCAATGTCTTCACTTTTATCATCAGCTTTACTTGGTTTCTCAATGAAAAAAGTGTCCTGCATTTCTCTGGCGGGATGGTTGTGTGGAAAATTCAGAGCTGTAAAATTATGCCAGTCGTCTTCTATTTCCGGCCCTTCAGAAACATTAAATCCAATACGCTCAAAAATCTCAATGATCTTTAACTTGACAGAAGTTACAGGATGGACAGTACCCAGGGTATTCTGTACAGGAGGAAGAGAATGATCCAGGCCACTTGATAAAGAAGATCCATCTTGGGCTTTTAAGGAAGATGCCAATTCCTGAAATTTTGCCAGTGCTTCATTTTTCAGTTCATTCAAAGCCTGTCCAACCGCTTTTTTGTGATTATTTGGAACAGCCTTGAACTCATCAAAGAGGTTGCTCATAATTCCCTTCCGGCTGATAAACTTCAACCTGAAAGCCTCAATATGATCATTATCCAGGGCCTTGAATGCCTTGATCTCCTGTTTGATAGTGTTTATTTTTTCAAGCAAATCCATGATGATGATCTCCTAATTAAACTGCAATTTTATTTGTTTCAATGAATTGGCAAAATTAAAGTTTTTTTATTTAAAAAATGGCAGACGGTAAATTAATGCAACCCAGTAGTATGGAATATCGGATTGATCAATAGAATTTGGATGTCAGGACATTTTAATCTATTTTATTATTTACAAGTGATCTAAATACATGTGTGGATAAGCCCTGGGTGTCAAAGACTAATAAAATTTAATTGAAGTACTGAAGAACAATTGTGGAAGAGACTGATTAAAGAAGAGGTCCAACAGCTTGATTCTAAAATGCCTTCTGACTGGGTCTAAGTTTCAAATAGTTTTACAAAAAACAAATAAAAGAAAAAGCTGCTTCACAAGTTTTCAGTATACCTGTATTATATCAATACAGTAATATCTCAAACTAAGAAAGCAGCTTCAGCAATTGATGATCAACGATTAGCTGATCAATTCTTTTTCCTTCAGATAATTTAACACAATGTTTGCGCTATCTTCCAGGGAATGTTCGCTGGTATCTATTACCAGTTCTGCATTCAAAGGTTCTTCATAAGGAGCATCAATTCCTGTGAACTCCTTGATCTCACCAGCACGGGCTTTTTTGTACAATCCTTTTGGATCCCGGCTTTCGGCTACATCCAAAGGGACTTTAACGTACACTTCAATAAACCTTCCTTCGGGGGCCAATTCACGTGCTTTGTCTCTATCTCCTCTATAGGGTGAAATAAATGCAGTCATTGCAATTACTCCTGAATCAGCAAACAGGTTAGATACCTCGCCGATTCTTCGGATATTTTCTTCACGGTCAGCGGGTGAAAATCCAAGATTTTTATTCAGTCCATGGCGGATATTATCCCCATCCAGAACATAACTGATGTTGCCATTTTCAAATAGTTTTTCCTCGACCGCATGAGCCAGAGTTGACTTGCCTGATCCTGACAATCCTGTATACCATATTACGATACCTTTCTGATTTAACAGCCTTTCTCTATCTTCATTTGTGATGGCACCTGAATGCCATGTAATATTCGTTGCTTTTTGTTCAGCCATTTTTTCTTTATTTATAAACTTTGATAATAATCCATTAATATCTGACCAATCTCAGGTCTTGTAAACTCCTTTGGAGGCATTTCGCCATTATCCAGCATCTCTCTTACTTTTGTCCCACTGATCAATACCCTATCCTCTTTTCCATGCGGGCATGTTTTCATAGAAGCCATTTCACCACATCCGTGACACCAGAATGTCCAGTCAATGTTGAGAGGCTTTATATGAAGAGCGTCTTCAGGGATCTCGTCAAAGATCTTCTGTGCATCGAATGGGCCATAATAGCTACCTACGCCAGCGTGATCTCTTCCAATGATCAAAGCGCTACAGCCATAATTCTGACGGAAGATGGCATGAAGTAAAGCTTCCCTTGGCCCGCCATAGCGCATCTCCATTGGGTATACTTTTAAGACTACATTTTCTTTAACATAGTACTTATCGATCAGTTCAGTGTAGCATTTCATACGTACATCGGCAGGAATATCACCTGGCTTGAGCTTACCTACAAGTGGGTGGATAAGTACGCCATCGCTTACTTCCATTGCAATCTTAGTTACATATTCATGTGATCTGTGGATAGGATTCCTGGTCTGAAATCCGGCAATCCTGATCCAGCCTTTTTCTTCGAATATAGCCCGTGTTTCTTCTGGTCTTGCATAGTGTTCCCCATACATCTCAGGATAAGGACCTTCACTGAAAACCTTGACAGGACCACCTAGGTATACATCATGTTGATCGTAGATTTTAGCTACACCAGGATGCTGTTCGTCATCAGTCCGGAAAACATTTACAGCCTCATGTTTTTTGTCATAATCGAACTTATTTTCTATGACCATTGATCCCATTAACTCATCACTTTCATCATCAACAAGTGCGATCTCGCTACCAATAGTCAGTTCATTAGCCTGTTCCTTTGAAACAGAAAGTGTAATAGGTATCGGCCACAAGGTGCCGTCTTCCATTTTCATATCATTGACTACACCCAGGTAATCCTTTTCACCCATAAAGCCATCCAATGGGCTGAAAGCCCCCACGGCAAGCATAATGAGGTCAGATGTTTCTCTGGAGTTCAGCCTGACGACCGGAAGATCTTTAGCATTATTTTTAGCTGCTTCCAGTTCACTTCCTTCAAGCAGTAGTGGCTTTAATACGCCACCATGAGGTGGTACTAATTGTGAAGACATATTTATAAAATTTTGATTGTCGAATTAAAAAAATAGATTGCAAAAATAGTATAAAAAATGGAGATTAAGACCAAAATTCGAAGAATTCATTAGTTACAAAGAAATGTGTAGTAGAGACCAATTAATAACATTTATAAATATGACCTGATCAATTTTGAATGATCGTTCTCTGTATGATCGTTTTTGTAATCTAAATCGCAAAATATGAGTAATTACTAATCTATTTTCTTCGTATATATATTCTTATTTTGCTATAATTCAAGCCTGGAATCAAGCAGATTGTAAAAAAATTGCTGTTCTTTGGAGAATCGAATAAACAGTGCTTAAAATGAATGATATAGAAATTAAACATATACTTGAAATTGCAAAACTTGCTGGCGATGAGATCCTTAAGATCTATGAGGATGAAAGCCAGTTTAACATAGTGGATTTCAAGGCCGATGATTCCCCATTAACACTAGCTGACAAGAAATCACATGAGGTAATTGCCAGGAATATAGAAGATCTATATCCACATATTCCATTGCTTTCAGAGGAGGGTCGGGATATTCCCTACGATATCAGAAAATACTGGAATGAATTCTGGCTGGTGGATCCCCTGGATGGCACAAAGGAATTTATTAAGCGAAATGGAGAATTCACAGTAAATATTGCCTTGATTGCAGAAGGATTCCCTGTTTTAGGTGTTATATATGCTCCTGTGCTTGATACTTATTATTATGCACTTCAGGAAGAAGGTTCATACAAGATTAATGGAGGTCAGCGAAGTCATTTGAAAGTTTCCGAAAAGAAAGAAGAAGGCTTGACAGCAGTAAGGAGCCGTTCTCATGCTTCACCGGAAGAAGAGGAGATTTTTAAAAAATACAATGTTTCTGAGTACACATCTGTGGGCAGTTCATTGAAATTCTGCATGGTAGCTGAAGGGAATGCTGATATCTATTATCGTCACGGTCCAACCATGGAATGGGATACCGGAGCCGGGCAGGCCATAGTGGAGAATGCTGGATTTGAAATGATCAATATAGAATCAAAAGAGCGGTTTTCCTATAACAAACCGTCGCTTTTAAATCCTGGATTTCTGGTGAAATAGATCAGTTAAATAATTTTCCTAATAAGCATTATCATTTTCCCTTAACAAATGATTCAGAGTAAGGACAATGATCTTCAGATCAAAGAGGAGAGACCAGTTTTCAACATAGAAACGATCTAATTTCACCCTGTTTTTCATTGAAACAAGGCTATTCGTTTCACCTCTGTATCCTTTTGCCTGTGCCAGACCCGTAATGCCAGGCTTAACAGAATGTCGCAGCATGAACTTTGTGATCTGAGGCTTGAAGTCATAATTCAATTTTATCGGGTGGGGTCTAGGGCCAATGACCGACATGTCACCAACAAGTACATTATAGAATTGAGGGATCTCATCGAGAGAGGTTTTTCGTAGAAATCTGCCGAATTTTGTTATCCGGGGATCATTCTTTTTGGCTTGTTTAAACTCAGTCCCATTATCTGATACCATGGTCCTGAATTTGTAACATGTAAATGGTTTATTATCTTTTCCATGCCTTTTCTGTTTAAAAAATGCAGGACCTTTTGAATCCAACTTAATTAGCAAACTGAGAAGGGGAATTATCCACCAGAGAATTAGGGTCATGACCAATGCTGAAAATACAAAATCAAATGACCTTTTAATAAACTGGTTAAATTTATCATCCAAAGGTTGAGGGCGAACCTTCAAGACAGGAATATAATCGTAAAGCTGTACTTCAACGTTTTTGTAGGGGAATCCTCTGAAATCGGGTATAATCTTGATCTTTACAAAGTGCTCCTCAGCAAAATCGATAATCTCATGAACCTTTACCGGATCAATATTCGGAAGACAACAATATATCTCATGAATATTATTATTTAATACATAATCAAATAGCTCATTGATGTTTCCTTTAATTTGATTTCCTGTTTTTTGGTCATCAAAATAACCATGAAATTTATATCCATGTTCAGGATGAAAAATAAAAAACTTTCTAAGTAAACTTGCACATGCTGAATTTCAATCATTATAGCAAATGCACCACAGGTGCCCTTTGCTCTGATTGGGGGTCAAGTCTACGTTTGACTTTTGTTAAAAAATGTCAAAGGTCAAACGTAGACTTGACCCCCAATCTAACTCATTGTCTGGGTGCACACTCAAGCTCAATCGGATTTAGATGAGCAACTTCGGCAACAGCGCTCGACGATTAAAGCCTCATTG